>JADLBI010000301.1 GCA_020847775.1 Opitutaceae bacterium | reverse complement strand
CCGGATGCCCGCCGTGAATCTCGTCCTGAATCAACACCCGGCGGCGATCGATCATGGCGACGCCGCGCAACACCCGCGCGGCGCGGCCCGGGTAGGCGTTCGTCAAATCCGCCACGGCAAAGGCGCGGTCGGGCCGGCTGGCAAAGGCGACAATCGCGGCCTCGCCTCGCGCCGCCTGCAGGGTGCCGTCAATCTCCGGCGTGTTCTGACCATGATTGTTGCAACGAAAGTAGGTCCAGCGCGTGCCGCCCTCCTCATCCTGCCAATACTTGGGCAGCGCGTAGTTGTCGGAGCCCAGCTCGATCCCCCAGCGCACGCCGGATGATTCAAACACAAAGCCACCAAGATCGAGATTGCTGTGCGGAAGCCCATTGCGGCCGGTTTTCATGGCGATCCATAACGCCTGCGCGTCACCCCAAGCGCTCCGCAGTGACACCACCTCGGCCGCGCCCTTGAAGTGCGCGTCCAGCGGTTCGGCAGGCGGCGGCGGGGTGGCATGACCGGGAAACCAAAGGGCGCTAAGCGCGAGAAACCGGTCGTTGATGGCCGAGGTTTCACCGGGGGTGAAAGTCTGGTTCAGATGGTTGGCAAGGCGATCCCGCAAAAGCGGCAACATGTCCTCGCGGCCGAAGCGATGCGCCAACCAGGCCAGTTCGCCGCCGGCGCCGATGGCGTGGTCACGGGCCGGCCCACCATCGCTGTAATTGAACGACATCCCGGTCGGACCGAAAATGTGTCGACCGTAATCCAGCGTCCGGCCGAAGCCCGGCATGGCGGCGAGCTCATCGCCGGAATCCGGCATCTGCCCTAGCAACGCGATGGCCAGAACATTATAAACGAGGCCGTAACGCCAATAGGTCGGACCTTCCGGCCAGACGCCGTCGGGTGCAAACCACGCCATCGGCCGACGCAGGGAGGTGGGCGCATTGGAAAAGACGGTTTGCGCGAGCGCGGGCTCCGCATCCTGCATCACGAGCGCCGTGGCGAGGAAACCGGCGTTGCATATCTGACTGTGGTTGTTGAAGGCGGTGTCTTGGTCGCCAAAGGCGCGCCAAGGGAATTTGCTCTCCGCGCCGGGCGGTTGCGCATACGCGTCGGTGGCGTGAATCAGAGTGTTCCGCACCAGAGCCGCGCGCACGAGCCGCTTTTGCTCCCCGGTCATTCCGTCGCCAAACCAGTTGTAGCCGAGCGCCACCGCGAAGCTCATTTCACCCGCGCGAAGGTAGTCTTTCACAAACCAGCGCGGGAACACCGCCGCCTGCAGCAGCGCGGCCCGTGCCGCCGCGGCATAGCGCTCATCACCGGTGAGCCGCTGCATCACACCCCAAGTGAGTGTTTGCGCGACCATGAGCCGCGCTTGGGTCATCAGATGAAGATCGTTGGCCTCGTAGCGGAGCGGCGCGTTAGTCAGATAGGCGTCGGCGCGTAGGCGCAGGCCCCGCAGCAACCGCATCATGAGCGGATCCGTCATGGCGGTTTGCCGAATCTCCGCGACCCGGGTCGCGTTGAGTAGCAGGTCGGGTTGCCCGAGGGGCGGCGCAAATCCGCCCTCGCCAAATGCAACGAGGCATCCCCCCAGAAAACAGACGGCGTAGCGCAGGATCTGGGCGAGAGTCATGATCGAAAATCGCGTTTTATTTGAATCATCCCGGGGCCGACGGCGCGACCTGCCGGGATGAATCACTGTTGGCGTGAATGATTGGTGTGTCCACCCCGCGATATCCCGCCCCTGGTCGCAACGCCGACACCAAGACGCCTCAGAAGTCGAATGACATGGTGAGGTTGTAGGCCCGGGGATTGATGAAGTGATAGCGGGCGGGAGTGGCCACCCGGGCGGGCGAGCTCAAGTCGCCCCCGGCCGGACGCTGCAGCGTGTTATAATACAGTGGCTTGTCGAAATCGAGCAGGTTGGTGACCGTGAGCGCGAGCCGGGGCTTCACCCATTTGACGTTCTTGAACTGGTAGCCGAGGGTGAGTGTCACCAGATGGTAAGCGTCCGCGGTGACGGTATCGAAGGCGTCAACATTGGGATCGTCGATCGCATTCGCGGGATTGGCTGGATCCACGATGGTGTCGCCACCGCGGTAGCCGATCACTTGCTTGCCGCGGAAATTGACGCCGGCGCCCACGCGCAACCCGCGCAAGGGTCCCGAGGAGAACCGGTAGTCGGTGAAGACGTTGGCTGTGTAAAGATTGAGCCGTTGCTGCAACTGGTCCCCGGTGATGTTGTTGTTCAGTCTGTTTTGGAGAAAGTTCCAGCCCGCCGCCGCATCGGCCGCATCGGGATTGGTCGCCGCCGCCAAATTATTACCGTCGATGGTGACGCCGGAGGCGGCTAACAAGCTGCGTAGCGCGGCGTCGTTGGTCGCCATGTAGGCCACGAAGTTTCGGTCGTTATTGGTTGAATACGCCCGGGGGATGGCCGCATTCAGGCTGATGCGCCAGTCCTTGGTGGGATTGGCCGTGACTTCCAACTCCCAGCCTTCGTTCCGCACATCCCGCAGGTCGAAGAAGCGGGGCACGGATCTCAGATTTGACACATAGCTGGAGCCGATCGGCAGGGGCACCTCGATGATGTTGTTCAGATTAGTGGTCGAGGTCGCACCTGGATCATACAGTTGGTTTTCCTGCTCACCGCTGTAATAACCGAGCGTGAGGGCGAGCCGCCCGTTGGGCAGCGTATATCGAACGCCACCACCCCACTCCGAAGCGACCTGCGGCTTGGCGAAGGAGCCGTCGATCAATTGCCGCGACGCGTTGGGATTAAAGGTGGTCGAGTAATTGGTGAACACACTCACGGTCGGGGTCACATGCGCCACCGCGCCCGTGGTGTAGGTGGTCTCGTTTGTCTCCACATCCGGCGGCGAGTATTTTTCTTGCTGGGCGTTGGTGAGCGAAGCGTAGTCCGCCGGGGCGGCCGGTCGGTAGAGGAAACTCTTGGCATCCCAGTCCACCGGATAATCCATCTGGGCCATGGTCAACGTGGCTTGGCCCAGATACTCGTCGTAACGCACCGCGGCCAACAGATGGAGCCGTCCGTTGAACAGGCTGTCCTTGATCGCAGCCTGCACGGTGTTGAGCGTGGTGTCGGCGATGCTGGGATTGGCCGAGGCGATGTTCGGCGTCCAAGCCACATCATACGTATTGCCCCCCTGCGTGATCGTGCCGACCTCGGGCACCGGATTATTCGTCTCGCCCCAATAATACCGGTATTGCAGCAGATTGCTGTTGGCCCAGGTGCGCGGGTCGCTGGTGTAGCGCACGCCATAGACCCATGGTTGAATGATGTAGTTGCTGGCGCTGTGTTGATAAGCGAGGTTGAAGCTGAACTTGCCGAGCACCGTCTCATCGGTCACGTAGGCCGCGGAGGCGCGGACGTCGTCTATGGTGAATCCGATCTCAATGCGCTCGCGGGGCGACTGACTGTATGCGTCTAGGAAATGGACATTGTCCGTGCCGTCGGGGTTCTTGGAGTTGATGTCGATCCAGACATTGGAGATACCGCGCGAATTCATATACTCCGTCCAGCGGCGCTCCTTTGAATGATTGGCTGCGACCTGCAGGAACAGCCGGTCGCCCACCTGATGATCCAAGAAGGCGGAAAATGATTTGAAGTCCTGGACGAAGGTGGGGTTGTTCGTGGAAAGCCCAAACCCCCGATGGGGCAGGAAGAAATTGGAGCCCGCCAACGCCAGATCGAAACGGGAGGCCGGCAGGTTGATCGTCTCGCCAATGGGCGCGCCCGAAACGCTAGCGGTCGCGCCGACCACATGCTGTCCGCCCACGGCCACGTTGGCGTTCAAATTGCCACCGACGGTACGGGCCGTTTGTGCCAGATTGGTGGCGCCCAGTGCGTTGGTATAGACAAAATACGGCGCGGTGGGACTGCCATAGCGCGCGAAACCTTGGGTGCGCTGATTGGCGGCGCTATTCTGCGCATTGGTCACCGGACCGCTGAAAGTCGTCACGCCATCCCAGCCCGTCACATTGTCCAAGAAATTATCGAGCGGGTTGTTGCGCTCGATCTCTCCCACCTCGGCTTGCAATTGCAAGGTGGTGCGCGGGGTCGCCTTCCAGATCAGATTCCCGGTGATCGCCTTCTTCTTCTCTGATTCAAAATCCTGCCAGCCCTCCCGCTGCTGCCAAAGGGCATCCACCCGCATGGCCACGGTGTCGGTGACAGATTGGTTAACACCGAGTGTCACGCGCTGATTCTCCCACGACCCGTAGGACAGTTTCAGACTACTGCTGTTCTTGCCCAGCACGGCCTTGCGGGTGACGGCGTTGATCGTGCCGCTGTAATCGCCGTTGCCAAAGAGCACCGCGTTGGGTCCGCGGGCGTAGTCGATCCGGTCGAGATTGTAGCTATCGTATCGAACCGCGAACCGGAAGAAATCTCGCACCGTCGTGACATTGTCGCCGCCACGCAGTGAAATCTGGGTCGGTGCTCCGAAAATCTCTCGCGAGCCATTGTCGTTGATGTCCGTCGCGCCAACCGTCCATGCCGCGGCGGCCGACACATCCGTCAGGTTCAATGCCTCCAGAAACTCGCTCGTCTGCACGGAATACGCCACCGGGGTGTCTTTGAGATCATCCGCCAGACGCCCGCCCGCGAGTGATTGCGTGGCGACAAAACCCACATCGCTTTCGGATGAAACCACGAATGGATTGAGCACAACGGTCTCATCTTTCGGTGGGGTTTCCGTTATGTCTGTGGCCTGGGACAACGCCACTGAAGCGGGAAAAAACACCGCTAGGGCGATCGCACCACGAGCGACGAGCCCGGCTGCAAACGCATGGAAAAGTGAACGGCAGTATTTTACATTCGGGGACAGTATTCGGGATATCATGGCGGGGATGAGTCGGGTGAACAGGGGGATGTTGGTCGGGGGTGGGGAAACCGAATGGCGTTCTGTCGCGACCTTGAAATAAGGAAAGAGCAACCAGGGATTCACTGGTATCCTAAGTCTGAATTTTCCATGCGAATCTCCAACACGCCCCTTTCGTGACCTCCCGGTGCGTCTCTAAACCAGTCTGACGTTCAACGGTTGCAATTGTTCACAACTGCGCGCGCAGCCACCCCGGCCGGTCCGTCGTGATGCTATCAATCCCGGCCGCAACCAGTTGGCGGGCGCGCGTCGCGTCGTTCACCGTCCACACGTGGCACTCCAGGCCCGCCGCTTGCACGCGCCTCACTTGCGCGGCATCCAGCGGCCAGTCGTCGCCGAGGTCGAGCCCGTCGAAGCCCGCCGCCACCGCCTGCGTGACAAGCCCGTCCAGCTCGGCCTCGGTGCGGACCTTGTTTTCCCACGCCCCACCCGCCAAATACAAGGCCTTGATCTCAGGCAGCGCGGCCTTGGCCTGCCGTAGCGTCTCATAGTGAAAGCAGATGAGATAAACGCGGCCCGCCGTTGCCAGCCCCGGCTGCAAATCTCGTCGCAAAGCCGGCACGATCGTGTCGCCGGCCTTGATCTCGATCAGGATTCCTTTATCGCGCGGCACCGCCGCCAGCGCCTCAGGCAGCGTCGGCACGCGTTCGCCGGCAAATTGCGACGCCTTCCATGCCCCGGCGTCGAGCTTGCGAATATCCGCCAAGTCCATCGCCTCCGGGGCAAGCGCGCAGCCGGCCGTGCGTTGGAAGGTGTCGTCGTGCAGCAGCACGACCGCGCCGTCCCGCGACAGGCGCACGTCGATTTCCACCAAGTCCGCGCCCTGCGCCCACGCCGCGCGGATCGACGCCAGTGTGTTTTCAGGAAAATCCCACGACGCGCCGCGATGCGCGACAATCAACGGTTTTTTGGTGGATGCCACGCGCGCCATGTGGCGGGAAACCTCCCCCACTCGCCAGCGAAAACACCGGCCATGACTCACTTTGGCAGGAACCACTGATGGCTTTCGCCAAAGGCGAAATCTTAAAACACCCCTCCGGCTTATCGCCTTCGGGATTATTTCTGAAAGCCCGCTAATCGCGGGCAGGGATTAAACCCACAGCCGACGATTAGCCGGCCCTCCGAACCCATCGCGGAGGCGATTAGCCGCAGCTCACTTCCAAGGATTCATCCTTTGATGAATCCATCAGTGGTTCCTCCTTCTTCTGCCGCCCCCCCTCCGGCTTATCGCCTCCGCGCTTGCGGCCCTGCGCCCGATTCCCAGCTTCGAGCCCATGCCCCGCTCCCTGCTCGCCGAACGCTACGATCTGGAAACTGTGCGCGCCCACCTGCTCGACGCCGCGCACTGGCGACGCTACCCCGCTGCCGCCGACCGGGCCGCTTGGGAAAAAATCCCGCCCGCCACGCGGACGGCCCTCATCCAGCGCGGTGAGCAACGCGCCGCCGAGGACTGGGAGCATCTGCGTGCCACGCTCACCCTCGCCTTCGTGCGCCACGGCAACCGACGCGATTACGAAACCCTGCATTTTCGCCGCCGCTCGCGGCTGCACGACCTTGTGCTCGCGGAGTGCGCCGAGGGCCGGGGCCGTTTCCTCGACGCCATCGGCGACAACCTCTGGCTGACTTGCGAGGAGACCTACTGGGGCCTGCCCGCGCATCTCAGCATCCAAGCCGCCGGCTTCGGCCTCCCTGATACCACCGAGCCCACGGTGGATCTGTTTGCCGCCGAAACCGCCGCGCTGCTCGCCTGGACGCTGCACCTCCTCGGTGAAAAGCTCGACGCCTTCTCGCCGCTGCTCGCGCCCCGCCTCCGTCGCGAGCTCGAGCACCGCTTGCTCACACCCTGCTTTGAACGCGACGACTTCTGGTGGATGGGTTGGCACATCGGCCGCAACCCCATCAACAACTGGAATCCGTGGGTGAACTCCAACTGGCTCGCCACCCTCCTCGTGGTCGAGACCGACCCCGACCGCCGCGCCCGCGCCGTGCACAAGATTATGCGCAGCCTCGACGTGTTCCTCAATCATCAGCCAGCGGACGGCGGTTGCGAGGAAGGCCCGAACTATTGGGACCGCGCCGCCGGTTCGCTGTTCGACTGCCTTGACCTGCTGCGCCACGCAACCGGCGGTGCGATCAACCTTTTCACCGAGCCGCTCATCGCCGAACTCGGCCGGTTTATCCAACGCGCGCATATGTGCGGCGATTGGTATGTGAACTTCGCCGACGCCTCCGCGCGACCCACGATCAATGCAGACCTCGTCCAACGTTTCGGTCGCGCTATTCGGGACGAGCAACTCATCGGATTTGGTCGAGAGATTCGTCGCACTCAGGCCGACCATGCCCTCGCTCAGATACGCTCGCTCAACCGCAGCCTCGCCGCACTGCTTGAACCGGTGCCGCCCGCCAACGTGGCCACACCACCGCCCGGTGACGTCTGGCTGCCCGACCTCCAATTCATGGTCGCACGCACGCCGCGTCTCGTCATTGCCGCCAAGGGCGGGCACAACGAGGAAAGCCACAACCACAACGACGTCGGCTCGTTCATCGCCTGCCTCGACGGTTCGCCGCTGCTCATCGATGTCGGCGTGGAAACTTACACGGCCAAGACCTTCAGCCCGCAGCGCTACAAGCTTTGGACCATGCAATCGCAGTGGCACAACCTGCCTGTGATTAATGGCGCGCAACAACATCAGGATCGCGACTACACCGCGCGCGACACACGTTTTTCCCGCGATGCACAGGGAACCGTATTCACCCTCGATATCGCCGGCGCTTACCCCGCCGAGGCCGCCGTGAAACGCTGGACACGCACGCTGCGGATCGAACCCAGCGACACGCTGACATTGACCGACGATTTCGCATTAAGCGAAGTGCGCGAACCCGCCACCTGGCATTTCATGTGCCACCGCCGTCCGGAAATCACGGTCGATGGCGAAGTGCGTTTGCGCTCCACCGACAGTGCGGTCGCGACGCTGCGCCACGCCACCGGCACTTACAACGCGGTCATCGATGAAGTAAATATCACCGACCCCCAGCTGCACCAAGTCTGGGGCTACTTCATCTACCGCCTGCGGCTGTGTGCCAAAGACCACGCACTGGCGGGCCGACACGAATTTTCCCTTCAGCCTGCGTAACGGTAGATGGTGCCTGTGTCCTTCACACCACCTGCGTCTTCGCGGCGCCGCCGCCGAAGAGTTCTTTCATCGCGCTCCAGGCCTTGCGCAGGCCGGCGGGCCGCACCGCGCCCAAGCCGTAGGTCGCGGCCAACTGCTCCTCATGGCCGCGGTAGCGCGGCGGCAGCAGAAACTGCGTTTCGTTGCCCGCGTTGAGCATGGTCGAGAAGAACAAACCCTTGCCCACGATCAAGCCGGCCGCGGGCACGTTCACGGTTTTCTCCGGCAGCACCAGCCACGGCTTGTAGGTGAAGCTCAAGCCGGTCTCGGTCTTGCGCAGGCGGCCATAGGTGCGCGTCGGCACCTCGGGCAAGTTGCCACCGGAAAACACCTTGTTGTCGTTCGCCGCCACCTTGAAGCGCGCGCGACGCAGCGTGAAAAAGTCCCAACTGAAAAGCGTGCCGAACACCGTGAGCCGGAAGGCCCAACCCGCCACCAGATAGGCGACGAGAATCACGACCAGCGACAACGCCGCGCTGATCCACGGGTTCATCGTCGCGGTGAGGGTCAACAGGCCGAGCAGCGCGGTGCGCGCGCCCTTGAGCGCGGCGTCAATCGCGCCCCACGGACTGAGCAGAATCAGCACGTTGATCGCGTGCGAGGCCATCCACACCACCACGAAGACCGCGATGCCGAAAGGCACGGTCAGGATGTTGAGCAACCACGAGAAATCGATCGCGCCGAACTGCAACATCGCGAGCCCGGTGTGATGGGCGGCGGTGGGGGCCTGCGCCGTGATCAGATTGGAAAGCGTGGACATCGTGAACGGCACCACCGCGCCCGCCGCGACCAATCCCGAGGCCTTGTTCTCAATCGTCTCCAGCACATCGAGCGGTTTCTTGAAGCCCGGCGGCACCACCGCGCCGAGCGAATCCTTCGCCGCCACCACACCAACCAACCCGAGCGCGGGGAGCCAGAACCTGATCTGCGCATACCACGGCAGGGCGGCGCGGGCCGCCTCGTCCTTCGCGGTGATGTATTGATACGCGCCTAAACCACCCGCGCCGAGCAAGGGCGAGATGGCCATGCCCGTCACCGTGGTGATCGACGCCGCCACGGCGGCTCCGGGTCCGTGATTTGATGAGGGGGCGGCGGCAGGCGCCGCGTCCGCCGCCCACAGCGGCGTGATGATGAGACCAACGAACAGCGCGAGGAGAACCAGCGGGGCGATGCGTTTCATGATGGGTGGATTGGCGGCCACGCTAAACCGCGCACCGCGCCTGACAACAGATTTCCCCGCTCACCACACGCCGCGGTAATTCAGCCCGAGCCGCAAGATGCGGTCCAGTAAGCCCGGATATTCGAGGGCGCTGAGGTGCGCCGCCTCGGCGAAATCCTCCCCGTAGGTCAGGCAGGGGTTGGGATTCGCCTCCAGCAGGAAAAAACGCCCGTCGGCCGCGAGGCGGAAATCGAGCCGCGCGTAACCACTCAGGCAGAGCGCGCGGTAGATGCGCTTGGACAATTGCTCCAGGTGGCGGCGCGCCTCCGGGGCCAATTCCGCGGGCTTGGTCTGCATGCCCATCTTCGCCTGATGCGCGTAGTCCCACTTGAGGCGGCTGGTCGCGATGTTGGGCGCGCCCTCGGGCAGATGCTCGAGCACGAGTTCGAGCGGCGTCGAGGCCTGCAAACGCTCGTTGCCCATGAGGCCGACGTAAATCTCGCGCCCTTCGATGTATTCTTCCGCGATCGCGGGCGAGCCGGTCTGGCGGTGGATGAGTTCAACGCGCTCGGCCAGCGCCGCCTCGTCGCGCACCACCGAGGCGCGCGAGATGCCGACCGAGCCCTCCACGTAGAGTGATTTCACCAGCAATGGAAACGCCAGCCGCGCCGGGCGCCGGGGTTTGCCGCCCGCCTTGAACACCGCGAAGGCCGGCACCGGGATGCGGTGATACGCGAGGATTTTTATGGAGAGCGCCTTGTCGCGCGCCAGCGTGAGGCCGCGGGGATTGCAACCCGTGTAACGCACCCGGCGCAGTTCAAGAAACGAGACGAGGTGCTGATCGTAAGGACCATGCCCGTCGAATTCCTCCATCATGTTGAACACGATGTCGGGCTTCACCCGGTCCAACGCGTCCGCCAAATCACCCAAGTCGCCGTAAATGCCGAGCGGGTGCACCTTGTGCCCGAGTTGCTCGAGTGTCGCCGACACATCGTATTCCATTTTCCACGGCTGGATGTCTTTCTCCGTCAACCCTTCGAGCGAGGCCGGCGGCACAAGGTCCTCGTGCATCAGGGTCAGGATGTTCAACTGGCGCGACAGCGGCTTCATGCGGTTCAGACGGCGATGCGCGGATAACCCGCGTGGGCCACATGCATGGTGTGCATCATCAACATGAGCAAGATCGCCTCGCGCGAGCGGCGCGGCGAATCGCGCAGCCGCAGGTCCAGCGCGCGGCAGCGCTCGATCATGTTTTTCAATAATTGATCCACCGTGTAAACCGGCACGGCCGCCGCCGCGCCCACCGTGCCGCAAAGTTCCGCGCGCTGCCCGCGCAGAAACACCGCAGCGGAGGGCCGCGCGCTGTCAGGCAAGTCCCCGCGAAAAATACGCCGCAAGTCGCGGTCGTAATACGCGGGCCACTCGACGGCGTAGAGTTCGTGCTTCTGCTGATAATAATCGCGCAGCGTGGTGCGCAGTTGCCCCACCGGCTCCACAAAACGCCGCGAGCGCACCGGCGGCACTTCCTCCGCAATCTCGCGCATCAACTCGTCCACGTATTCGAGTTTTTCCAGCGCCGGCCAGTCGGCGTAGCGTTTGCGCCAAGGATAGCCCGGCGTGAGCCACACCGCGAAGGTTTCCGCGAAATCCTCCGCCGGGTGCGCCTGCGCATACCAGCCGCGCAGATGCTGCACGAAACGCCGGCTGTTCGGCCGCGGCTTGTAGAAATCCGGATAAGGATCGGTGAACGAGCCGAACAGCTCGCGCCAACGCTTGCGCCGGTGCAGCCGGTAGGCGTTGTCGATCGCGTGCCCCGCCTCGTGCCGCAAGATGCGCATGCACTCGCCGAACGCGAAACCCTCCACCTCGAGCATCTGCGCGCGCTCAATTTCCGTCAGTCGCGGATGCAGCAGAAAAAACGGAATCGCGATGCCCGGCACGCCATCAGGCGTGAACCACTCGGCCCCCACCCAGTAGTGCGGGCGGAATCGCAGCCCCTTGTCCGCGAGCTCCTCGTCGAGCCGCACCGTGCGCTCCGCCATCACCGTGCCCTCGATGCCCAGCGCCAAATCGCACAGCCGCAAGCCCAGTAGTCGTTCCTCGGACATCGTTTGCCAGCGGCGGCCCATGAGTGATGCACCGTGCGGATTCCCCGCCCCGCGTCGAGCCGGGAATAATCACGGGGATTCCGGCTCGATTCGTGGGTGCTTGCGCCCAACACTCCCATTCACCCGACTATGAAACTCCTCCCCCGCCTTCTCTTCGGCCTCTGCCTCGGCTTGTGCCTGCTCCAAACCGCCGCGGCCGATTCCCCCTTCAACGGCCGCTGGAAACTCGACCCCGCCGCCAGCACTTCGCTCGATCCGTGGAGCTCGCTCGAAATGGACATCGCCGTCACCGCCGACGATCTCTCGCTCGTCCGGCACTACGGCGCCGGGCCGCGCATCGTGGACGAAACGATCAAGCTGCATAATCAACCGACCGCCCAAACCATCTCCGTCGAGGGCTGGTGGGACAACAAGCACATCGACGCATGGCTCGCCAACCACCACCAGATCGACGTCACGCCGGCATGGCAGGACGACGGCCGCACGCTCGTGCTGCGCATCAAGATGGTTTTGGAAACCCAGCAAGGCGACCGCGCCGTCGGCGTCACCCGCACGCTGAAGCTCGACCCCGACGGCAAAACCCTGCGCGAGGAGCAGGTGCGCGAAAGCCGCCAGCTCCCCATCGTGCAAGTCTATCACAAACTCTGACCCACGCCCGCCATGCCACACCGTTTTTTCCAGCCCACGTTTTTCCTACTCAGCCTGCTCGGCGCGATTGCGCTGCGCGCCAACCCGGTCCCCGCCGAGGCCTACGTCATGCAGATGTCGGATGACTGGACGCTCACCGGCGATGTGCAGGAACACGCGCTCATCCTCAGTCTACCGGGACTCGCTAATCGCGATCAACCGCGCCTCTCCCTCGAATTCGGCCCCAAGTGGCCGTGGCAAATCACGAAGCCCGTGCGCGCGTTTTACGAAAAGAAACACCCCATCACTTTCCACCCGCTCGCCAACGCCGACGAGGCGCTGACCGCGCTCGGCGCGCACGCCAAAGGCTACGTCGTGTGGGATCAGCAAGTGCGCACTTCGCTCATCGTCGCCTTCACCGTGGCCGGGCTGGAGGACGCCGTGGTCGTCACCGCGGACCTCATCCCCCTCGCGGAAAAACACGGCCTCAAGCCCGTGGCCGACTTGCGCGGAGACTTCACCGGGATGAATGACGCGCAAATTTATCAAATCGCCTTCGACCGCTACTGGGCGCGTTGCAACCACGATCTCGTCGTCTGGCTCGGCGGGCATTATGGTAACCGGTTTGAGCCGGGCATGGCCGATTGGGGCGTGCGCCAGCGCGCGTTCTGCACCGACCTCTCGAACAATCCGCGCCACACCGAGGAAATCGCGTTGACCAAAAAGATTTACGGCGCGCTCAACCCCAACGCGTTCGTCATGGGCTGGCATTCCTACGGCAAGGACACCGAGGGTCAGCAGGTCAGCCTCACCTCAAACTACGGCTTGCGCATGGAGGGCCTCAACACCCTGCCCAACCTCAGTTTCAACGCGCAGATTCCGTTCAGTCAGGGCTTCAAGTTCGTCAACCACCACGCCGTCGATCCCGCGCATCCGCCCAAGCCCGAGCCCAAGGTTTACATCGCGCTCATGCAGACCGACAGCATCGGCATCGGCGCCTGGACCAAGCCCGGCCGCGGCAAGTTGCCCTACACCTGGGGTGTGACCGCCAGTTGGCTCGATTTCGCGCCCGGCGTGCTCGAATATTTTTATCAAGGCGCCACGCCGAACGACCAGTTCAACGCCTTCGCCTTCCCCAGCTACATGTATCCCAAGGCCGTGCCCGCGAAGGAGTATCCCGCGCTGCAAAAAATCGTGCGCCGTTACAATCAGACGCTCGACCTGCGCGTGATGGACATCATGGACTACTCCGAGGGCAACCGCCACGTCGGCAACTCCGACCTGACCAAGGAAGTCGTTGACCTCATCTTCGCGGGCTACCCCGACATGATCGGTTTCACCAACGGCTACGGCGCCGCGCGCACCTACGCCCACCGCGACGGCCGCGCCCTGCTCTCCTACGAATACTACCTGAGCCCCGACCGCCCAAAGGAGGAAATCATCGCCGATCTCGAGGAGCTCATCTGGCTCAACCCCAAGCGGCCCTACTACCTGCTCATCCACGTGCGCGAGTCCCAGAGCATCGACCGCGTGGCCGACATCCTCGGCAGCCTGAAGGAGGAAACCGCCATCGTGCCGATCGACGTGTTTTTCTCCATCGCCGGCCAAGCCCCGACCTTCCGCACCCGTTACAAGCAGCCCGACGATCCGGTCGTGCGCAACCCGTCCTTATTTCCGTGATTGATTCCAATGCCCCCTCGGCCTTGGGATTCACGCCATGAAAACCCTGCGCGTTGGTATCCTCTTAGCGTGCTTAATCAATGGGGCGGCCTTGGTCCGCCCTGTTTTAGCGGTGGACGAATCGCATCTCACCCTCGAAGACGTCATTTTTGACGCGAAATATGTCGGCCAATTCCTCGGGCCCAAAACCATTTTGCAGCTCAAGCCCGGCGACCAGACCCAAGTGCTCGAGGCGCTAGCCAAGAGCGGACTCGGTGAAAAGACCAAGTTCATGCAGCTGCCGCCGCAACTGACCCCAGCCAAGCCTAAGTTCGAGACCCCGCCCAGATTGCCCGATGTCCACAAATGGCAAAACAAGGAAAGCGACGCCGCGTTTTTGATCTACGTCAGCGCCGAGGGCAAGGTGGAGAGCCTTTACTGCTACAGCCACCACGACAAAATTTTCGCGCGGGCCGTCGCCCGATCCATTCTCAAATGGCGTTTCGACCCCGCCAGCTACAACGGCTCCCCACTACCTGTGCTCTACCAACACACCGCCTCGTTCCGGAGCATCATGGGCCCGCGGTTCCGCGATCCCGCCGAGGATAACAACAACATGGGCTCGCCGGCCAACACGCCGATGCCGCAATCGGCCACGTAAGTCGCGCGCTCACGCCTGTCGCCACCGCTCCAGCAGCCACCCGCCCAACGCGTAAACCCCGGCGGCGATGTGCGCGCCGGTGGCCACCCGCACCGTCGCATCGTCAAACTTGATCATGCCGCCGCCCGTGCCGCCGGACATGATTTCAAAAACCACCTCGCCCGCGTAAATCATCAGCACCGCCGGCCAGAACCAGTCGCGCCAATCGCGCTGCCAGCCTTGCAGCGCCAGATACAGCAGCAGCCCGAGATTGAGCGCGCTCAATCCCGCGTAGCGTTCCATCTCGGGATCAAGAAACCAAAGCGTCAACGACACGAACAAAGGCATCGCCACCAACGCGGTCAAAGCGAAACGCCGGTGCGCGCGCCGTAGCGTCCAGCCCATGATGAGAAACAACCCCGTGTCCGCCAAGAAATGCGGCCAGCCGAAATGCACCCAATGCCCCGTCCACAACCGCCACCACTCGCCGCGCGCGATCGCCGCGCGGTCGTAGATTAAACCCCCGCGCCAAGCCGGCATGCATTGCGCCACGAGCGCGAGCGCGGCCAGCGTGAGAAACACCCATGGCAACCGCGCTCGCCATTCCGCCCAGCGCTTCATGCGCGTAGCCGTTGCCACCAGCGCGACACCGCGCCACCGGCCAGCGCAAAGAGGAACCATAGGCTCGGCGCGCCACCACCTCCTCCGCCGCCACCTCCGGACGATCCGCCTGTCGTCGGCGGCGTGGTGGTGCCGCCCCCTGAGGAACCGCCACCGCCCGTGCCACCCGAACTGGCACCAACCGTCAACGCCAGCGTCGTCACCACGCCCGCGGGCGTGACCTTGCGGATCGCGGCGTTGCCCGTGTCGGCCACGTAGAGATTGCCTTGCGCGTCAATCGCGAGGCCTTGCGGCTGGTTGAACCACGCGTCCGTGCCTTGCCCGTCCTTCAAACCGCCGACCGTGGGCAGCCCCGCCAGTGTGCTGACCTGCCCGTCTGGCGTGATTTTTCGGATGGCGGAGTTGCCCGTGTCGGCCACGTAAACATTGCCCGCCGCATCCACCGCGAGGCCGCGCGGCTGGTTGAACAACGAGCTCACGCCCGGGCCGTCCTCCCAGCCGCTCACCATCGGCGTGCCCGCCAGCGTGGAGACCGCGCCATCGGGCCGCACCTTGCGAATCACGTTGTTGTTCATGTCGCTCACGTATCGCGTCCCCGCGCTGTCCGCCGCGATGCCGACGGGGTAATTAAACCGCGCGGCCGAGCCCGTGCCATCGGCGTAGCCCGGCTGGCCACCCGCACCCGCATCGGTCGTCACCGCGCCATCAGTCGCGAGCCGCCGCACCACGTGGTTCAGCGCATCGGTGAGCGAGGGCACGCCGCCGGGCCCCGCGCCGAGGCCCAGCGGCAGGCGATACCGCGCCGCCGTTGCGGCGCCATCCGCTTGTCCCGTCGTCATCGCGGCCCCGGAAAAATCAGTGACGTCGCCCGCGAGCGTGACTTGGCGGATGACGGCGTTGGCGCTGTCGGCCACCAATAGCGCGTTCTGATAAAGCATCAACCCCACCGGCTGGTTAAACCGCGCGATGGTGCCGCGACCGTCCACATGGCCCGCGATGCCGGAACTGCCCGCCAACACGGTGACGGCTAGATTGGCGTCCACCTGCTGCACGACATGAGTCGAGCTGTCCGTCACAAACAGTCCACCCACGCCATCCGCGACGAGCGCCACCGGATGCGGGATGACCGCAGCCCCCACCGTCAGGGCGATCGCCGCGCCGGTGCTCGTGCCGCCCGCGCTGGTAACGACATAACGGTAGCGATTGTCGTTCAATCCGGTCCCGGCCGAGGTGATCGTGAGCGTCTGGGAGGTGACGCCGCCGTAAGTCGAATTGTTGGCGAGATCGGTCCAGGTGGAGCTGTTGGTGGCGGCCACCTGCCATTGATACGCGCCGGTCTGCGCTGGCGCGGCGAGCGACACATCGTGACCGCTAGTCACCACCTGGGTCGACACCGCCGGAGTGTAAACCGTCAGCGTGGCGGCGTGGCTCGCCACCGAGCCCGCGGCATTGGTTACCGTCACCGCGTAGTCGCCTGCATTCGCCACCGTGACCGAATTGATCGAGTAGGCGGACGTGGTCGCGTTCGCGATCACCACCCCGTTGAACCGCCATTGATAGGCGGTCGGGCTGTTGTTTGCCGCCACGGAAAATGTCACCGCCCCGCCAACCGCCGCCAACTGACTCGCCGGCTGGGTGGTGATGACGGGCGCGGCCCCAGGGGGCGCGGTCGCCAGAGCCATCGCCAACGCCACTTGCCCGTAGCTACCGTCCCAGCCATCCACCGCGAAATAATAAGTCGTCCCCGTCGTGGCATTGAATGACAGTGTGCTGGTGCGGATTACGCCGCTCTCCTTGTCATCATTCGACGCCACCTTGGTCAGCGCGTTTACCGCCGAGCCCGTGTAAACTCCAAGCACAGTGTCGAAATTGCTACCCAATGTATCGAGCGTAACCGTGACATCGCCCGGAGAGGTCCAGCGCCACCAGATGGAATGCGAAGGTTTCTCCGTGTCGTGATCCGGCTCGCCCGCCTGCGCGGAGCCGCCAATCGTCGCACCAGTGAAGCCCGACATGCCAGTGTTGGACGCGATCACGGTGGCGTTGGCAAAATTGTCGTTGAGTGGCACCGCGCCGGGCGCGCCGTAAAGCCAGCGCGCGCCGCTAATATCGTCGTTGGTCAGCGTGTCCTGATTGCTGATCCGGCTGTTCATGATGGCCGCCACCGATTGCTTGGGGTCGGCCTTGTCGGGGTGCTCCATGCTAAGCACATGACCGAGCTCGTGCAAAGCCACGCGCTGGATATCCTCCGAATTGCGCTGAGCGCCGCGGTAGGAGTCCCACGTGTATTTGGTGTTGAATACGATGTCGGCCTCGGTGCGCGTGTTGCCATTGCGGTAGGTCAGCGTGATGGCGAGAGTGTTGTCGCTGAAGTCCTCGCCGTCGGCCTTGGCGTCCATGACGATCTCATTGATGCGGTTGCCCGCCGCATAAGCCGTGCCCGCGGACACCTGCCCCACCAGCCGCACGGTGCCGATCTGCAAATTCCACTGCTGCATGGCGTTGAGCACGGGGGTGCTGTAGCTGGTGCTGCCGTCAATCAGCACGCCGGGCGGCGCGGGTAGTTGGAGCCGCATCGGAATATCGCCCGGCTTCCAAACGACCACATAGATGCCGCTGCTGTCCGTATCGACGTCATACGCTGTCGCGAATGGGGCGCACCAGAAACCCAATAACACCGCCAACCGCAAACACCATTGGTCAATCGTTCGCATCGGTGGCTTGATAGGCGCGACGGGCCGTCTTGATTTGTGTGGAAAATTCGTCCGGTGAAAGCGCGTTGACCGGCGAACGACGCAGGCGCTCGAGTTCGGCCACCTCGCGACCGAGCAGGGGCCGCGCCACCTCGGCGGTGCTTTCCAACGGCACCGTGTCGCCCCGGGTCACATAACGGCGCTTCGTCGCGGCATCAGTCGCGATCGGATACAACCCGTAGCCCATCGCGAAAAGCGGGCTCAGTGCCCGGCCGTTGTGCCGCACAAAATATATGCCCTCCTGCCCGACCTGGAATTCCGGCGAACCGTCCACCCGCAGCTCCTCGTCGCCCACGCGCCCGCCGAGGCAAACCAGCACGAGCTCGGTCGGTGGCGCGCCCGCGATGATCTCCAGCACCTCGATCTTAACGCGCGTGAAAATCTTGCGGCCTTCGCCCTTCGCCACGAGCTCGCTCGTCATGTCGGTCACGCGGCCGCGCACCACGAAATCGGACTTGGCCGCCATCTCCTCAAATTGCGGCGGGATGATCAGCGTGGCCGACGCGGGGCGCGCGGGCAAAATCATGCAAGCCGCGCACCAAAGAAGCCGCCACAGTCTTCGATTCATCAACATGGGAAAACCATAAACATCCGCGACGACCTGACAACCAGAGACCTTGCGACGTCGCGCGGGTTCGCTCCAATTACGCTGGCCCACTTGACGCCGCGCCGCCGTTAGCCCAAAGCACACGCCAAAACCCATGACCGCCACCGATCCCGCCAGCCCGGCCATACGCAAAACGCTGTTTGTGGACTCCACGCCCTTAATCAGCGACCCCGCCGCATTGCGCGCCCGCGCCGCCGAGGATGGCTATCTGTTTTTCAAAGCCCGCGTGCCTACCGATGAGCTTTTCGCCCTGCGCCGCGATTTGCTCGGCGTGGTGGACAAATACGGCTGGCGTCAGCCCGGCCAGGACGAGCTTGGCGGCGCGATCGACCGCGAGGCCATCAACCAGTGCACCGACCGCGCGGCTTTTCGCGACGACATCGGCGTGAGCACCGCCGCCTACCACGATGCCCAGAAACTCGAGCGGCTGCACCGCTTACCGCATCACCCGCGCCTGTTGGAAATTTACCGCGTCCTCTTCGGCCGCGACGTGCTGGTGCACCCGCGCCACATCTGCCGCATGATCACCCCGCACCAGTTCATGACCCCGACGCCCCTCCATCAGGATTTCCCCTTGATCCAAGGCACGGGCAACACGTGGACCTGCTGGTTTCCCATCGGCGCCTGCCCACGCGCACTCGGTAGCCTCACCGCGCTGCAAGGTTCGCACAAGCGCGGCTACTTGCCCATCCAGCAGGCCGCTGGCGCCGGCGGAATCACCGTGCCGCTTTGCTCCTACGACAATCACTGGGTGCAAGGTGACTTCGAGGCGGGAGACGTGCTCACCTTCCCCAGCTACACACTGCACAAGGCCCTGCGCAACGAACTCAAGGATCAGATTCGCCTCTCCCTCGACGTGCGCTATCAACCAGTGGACGAACCCGTGGAAGCCAAATCCCTACTCCCGCACTGCGATCTCGCTTGGGAGGAAATTTACGCGGGCTGGAAAAACGACGACCTAAAATATTACTGGCGCAAACTCCCGCTGCAAATGAGCGACTGGGACGACAGCTACCTCAAGCCCGCCCGTCGCATCTGCTGAGTAATCGCGGCCCCGATCTCACCCCATCGGCCTGGACTTCACCCCGCCCCTTCTTCGCCAAAAAATGCCGGGGTGACGAATCGCTTCGTCACCCCGGGGTTGTTTTCTGGGTTAAGCGGCCTGCGCGAATTTTTGAATTCGGCGGGCCAGCGGCGACCAGACCGAGCGGCGCAACACCTCAGGGAGGCGAACGACCGCCTGGGTCCAGTTGCTATTGTCGATCGTTTGCCGGGCAACGGCGGCGGGTTGGACTTCGGCTGGGGAGGCGTGGCCTTCTTCGACCTGCGAGTGATCTTCATACTCGTAGGTCGTGAAAACCGCGGATCCGGAACCGAAACCGCCGGGCTGCATGACAAACATGGTCTTGGTCTTTTTATTCATGATCAGATGGAAGGCTCGGTCTATTTAGGACCAAACCCTCCTGGCCGACCACAAACAGGCAAAGAACGGGAGGCCAGAACCTGCGCAAAACCCCGCGCCCGTCAAGCGGTTGTTCCCGCCGGCGCTAGGTCAGTAAACTCTCGCATAGCCCCCTGTAGCCGACCTCGCTAAGGCCGGTTCCGGAGGCCATCGCCGAGGTTAACGCACCCGTCCCATACTCGGTTACCTCATGCCGCCCCGACCCGCAGAACCCTTTGCGCTCTTTGTGGCTACGGTCCGATCGCAAAACGCTCCAAGGCCGGCGTGCTCACGACTTGGCCATCCTCCGCAACGCCCGGTTGAGCGCCTCCAAATCGCAACGCTCCGGGGCGTAGTCCGGCCCCAACCATGTTAGCCATTCGCGACCGAGATCGGTGTCGGGCTCCTTGATGCAGGCCAGCATATCATAGAACGCCTCCAGTCCGCCGCAATCCTCCGGCGGTCCCGCCAGTTCACCGGCGAGGCATTGCGGATACGTCTGCCCCTTCTGCACCGCGGCCGTTTTTTCCACTGTTATCTCCACACGCCACGTCTCGCCAAAGTGATACTCGTAAACAAACCGCCCCCGGTTCCCCAGATCGAGATCCGCCAGCGCCACGTCGCGGTCATCCTCCACCACTAGCCCCTCCCGCCGCACCGGGCTGCCCATGCGCAGATCGTCGAACACAAACGTGTGCGTCTGGTAGTCGAACCAATCGAACAAAATCTGAATGGAGTCATGCACCCGCGACAGCCACATGCTCTCCCGCACCACCACCCGCCGCCAAATGCGCGGCTCCGTGCCCGCGATCTCCATCCGCAGCCCACACACCTTTTCGGGCGCCTTCTTCTTGGCCGCGCCCCCGCCCTCCAACAACGAAATCATCCCGCCACCCCAAACGAATCCCGTCGCGCCCGCAAGCGCGGTGCGCAATCCACCTCCCGGGAAAGTGTCACGTAATACGTGACACTTTCCGGGGAAGCCGCGCGCGGTGATTCGTGTTTCAAAACCGCCACGCCGCGCTCACGCCGAGTTGGCGCGGGTCGGCGCGGTCTTCGTAGCGCGTCTCGAGGTAGTTGGGGTCTTCGTTGCCGAAGAAGAACACGCGCTTCTCGTAAGCTTCGTCGAAGACGTTCTTCGCCCAGAGCGTGACGGTCCACTGGTCCCACGCGTAGCCGAGGCTCAGGTTCACGACCCGGAAGGCCCGGCGCGATTCGTTCTGGTTATTCGAGTCGAATTGCTTCGCCCGACCCACCAGTTCCGCGTTGCCGAACAACCCGCGTTCGCCGCCGTAGCGCGTGCCGAGTGAGTAACCGTAGCGCGGCGTGTTCGCGAGTTCGCGACCGCCGCCGGCGTTGCCGTTGTCCAGCGTGAAGGGCTCCAGCTTCGAGCGCATCAGCGCCAGCGACGCGTGCGCCGACCAGTCGCGCGTGAGCGCGTAGCGCAGCGACGACTCGAGGCCGTAAACGTGCGAATCTTCGCCGTTGTCCGTGAAGAAGCGGTAATTTCCACCAAAGCCGGCGGAGTCGCGCACCTGCGTATCCTGCCGCTGCAGGTAGAATGCCGTGAGTTCGCCCGTCAGACGCCCGTCAAACCCGTGACCGCGCAGCCCGACCTCGTAGTTCCAGAGTGTCTCGGTGTCGTAGGTGAGCGGATCGGACGCGGGGTTGATGCGTGCGTCCACGTTGATGCCGCCAGCCTTGTAGCCGCGCGTCACCGAAGCGAAAACGAGCGCGTTCGCGTCGAGGTCGTGTTCGAGCGTGAGCTTACCGCCGACGAGTGTGTCGGCAAACGTCGGGCGCAACCGCACCTCTGGATCGTAGGTGCCCGGACCGGCGCGGTAGCGTGTCTTAATGCCCTCGCCATCGAGCGCGACGCGCTCCACGCGCACACCCGCGATCAGTCGGGTCTGCGCCGAAAAATCGTGCCCGATCTGGCCGAACAGCGCGGTGTTCTTCGCGTGGTAAACCGTCTTCAACCCGCGCACGTTGCCCGGATCGGTGTTGGTGTAGCGGGAAACTTCATCGGTGTCCGAATAAAACGCGCCGAGCGTCCAGCGGCTGATCGCGCCCTCGCTATTCACCGCGGGATCGGAATCGAGCCGTAATTCCTGGTTCACGATCCAGCGTGTGCGCGCGAGGTCGCTGAAGCCCATGTAGGAAGCCGCGGTCCAGTCGTCGTCGTAACTGTAGCGCGAACGCGAGCGCGCGCCACTCGTGACCGAGGTCAGTCGCGCGGCGTCCCAGCCGCGGTATTCACCGCGCAAGCTGCCGGCGAAGGTGCGCTGCTCATCGCGGCCGGGCTGGTCGCTGAACGTGTTTTCGCCGTTGTTATCGAGCGCGTATTCGTCGAAGCCGTTGTCGAAATCCGCCGCCGTCACCGCCGCCTCCCAATGCCAGAGCGCGTTGGGATTCCACGTGAGGCGGAGGCGGGCGTTTAATTCGTCGCGCGCGTTGGTCGCGCGGTCGAGCGTGCGGTTGTAGTGAAATCCATCGCTCTCGCTCTGCTGCACCGCGAAGCGCATCATCAACTGCTCCGGCTGCGCCGCCACGAGTGGTCCGCCCACTGCCAGTCCACCCGTGCGCAGCGCGTCGCCACCGACCGTGGCCCTGGCCTCGCCCGTCCAGAACGGGGTGGGTGCATTCGTCACGAGGCGGACGACGCCGCCCGCGGCGTTGGCACCAAAGGCTCCCGCCTGCGGGCCGCGCAGCACTTCGACTTGCTGCACGTCAAAGGTGCTCGCGATGCCGCCAAGACCGGTGAAATCGAAATCATCGACCAGGAATCGCACCGCGGAGTCGGGCGTTTCGCCTTCGTATTGTGAGTTTTCACCGACGCCACGGATTTGGAAATACCGCGGCCGCGACGTGGCGCCCGTCCAAGTGAGATTCGGGATCTGGTCAACCAGATCACCGAAGTGGCGGACGGCGCCGGTTTGCAGTGCGGCTGCGTCGTAAACCGTGACACTGGCCGGGATTCGCGCGAGCGGCGAAGCCCATAGGTCGGCCGTGACGCGCACGGGCTCGAGCGTGACCGGTTCATCGGTTTTGGTCTGGGCGCGCGCCGCCAAGACGGTGGTCGCAAGCGTAAGGAGGAGGATTCGTGTCGGGTGATGCATTTTTGAATGCCCGACCCAAGGCGGACTCCCGTTGAAGGCGGCGGCGCGGTGCCCCTTGGCGCGATTCGCGGCGCCTGCTGTTTCCTTCGTCGGCATGATCCTTTTCAGGTTCGAAGGGTCGAGCGGCCGAATCGCGCCGCAATCTCAGCCTTCCGCGGAAGGCACCCCTACAGGCAAGGCCGACACGAAGAAGTTTCGCCGCGCCGCGCAATCAAAACTTTTGTCTTGGCCCACCGCACGCCTCCCTACGGTCCCGTATGAACCGAATCAGCCGCCAGCGAATGTTCGTATTACGAACAGTTGGTTCTAAGTTATTACTCAGGATAATTATGCAATGTTCGTAATACGAACAGTTGGCTCGGGGAGCGCGGGGCGCGGTGCCGGTTCGGTTTGGGTCAGTAGCCTCGCGCGGCGTTGGTGCGGCGGGGATCGGCGTAACCGGTGTAACTGCCATCGGGGTTCAATTCGATGGCGTTGATTCCGCCAAAAATGTGGCCGGTGCCGGCGGGCTCGGGCAACTCGACCGGCCAGCCCGCGTTGCGCAGCGCGGCGACGACCTCGGGGGCGAGCGATTGTTCGGCCTCCACTTTTTCAGGACCGTTCCAGCCTTGGCCGCCGGTGAAATGCAGGCGCGTGTCGCCGATGCTGTCCGCGAGCGAACGCTTCAACACGAGGTGGTCGATCAGGGTCTGCAAAAGCGCGGTGGGGATGCGCGACGCGCCGGGAATGCCGATGGCGATTTGCGGTCGGCCGTCGCGGCACACGATCGTCGGTGCGATGGTCGAGCGCGGGCGTTTGCCCGGTGCGGGCGCGTTGACGCTGGCGGGAT
>JADLBI010000300.1 GCA_020847775.1 Opitutaceae bacterium | reverse complement strand
TGAACTCTACAAGCAAGTCCAAGCCGCCGACCGCCTCACCGCCATCAAGGTTAATGGTGCCGACAGCGCGCTCGACATCGCGATCAACGCCGCCGCCGCGCTCTTGAAAAACGGCGCTGTGGCCGTGATCGGGTCCGGCCGCTCGACGGTGGAGGAACAGTTCCTCACCAAGAAACTCGCCGCCGCGTTAAACGCCCCGGTGTCGCTGGTCAGCCGGGTGGGGGAGGGCGACAAGCTCCTCCTCTCCGCCGACCGCAATCCCAATGTGCGCGGCGCGCTCGTTACCGGCCTCATCTCCGCGCTCCCGTCGCAAAAACTCGCAGGTCTCGCCGCAGACATCGACGCCGGCAAGATCAAGACCGTCATTTCGATCGGCGAGGACCTTACCGCCGCCGGCCTGACCGCCGCCCAGCTCGCGAAGGTCGCCATCGTTTATCTCGGGACGCACGCCAACGCCACCAGCGCGGCCGCACAAGTGCTCATCCCCACGATTACCGTGTTTGAAAAAAGCGGTTCGTTGGTGAACCAGCAGTTTCGGCTCCAAAAACTCCAGAAAGCGATTCCCGGTGCCGCAGGCACGACCGACGACCTCGTCGCGCTCGCCAAACTCATCGGCGCGGTCGGTGGCGGCGAAATCGCCGCCGAGATCAACACGCTCTGGAACACGCTGTCCGCCGAAGTGCCCGCGCTCGGCGCGACGCACTTCAAGCGCATCCCCGAGGGCGGCCTGCCGCTCGACTCCGCGCCGTTTGCCGCGCTGCCATTCGTCGAGGGTGAAACGCTTCACTACAAACCGGCCGCCGCTACCGCCTGACCGCCATGATCGAATTCTGGACCAATCTCCATCCGCTCGTGCAGGGGGTCATTAAGGGCCTCGCGGTCATCGCCTTCATTTTCCCGCTGGCCGGCGCGTGCTCGCTCGCCGAGCGCAAGGTCTCGGCGTGGATTCAAGGCCGTCCCGGTCCGAATCGCGCGCGCATCTGGGGCCTCGGTTACATTCCCGTCCTCGGCCCGTTCCTCCAGCGCCTCGGCGTGTGGCACCTCTTGGCCGACGGCCTGAAATTCCTCTTCAAGGAAGACCCGGTGCCGGGCCAAGTGAACAAGTTTTATTTTTTCCTCGCGCCAGCCATCGCGCTCATCCCGGCCTTCACCACCGTCGTGGCCGTGCCGTTCGGCGCGTGGCTCGATGGCGATGCGGTGAAACCGCTCATCTTGGCTGATGTGGATGTCGGCCTGCTCGCGGTCTTCGCCGTTTCCTCGCTGGGCGTGTATTCGCTCGTGCTCGCCGGCTGGGCCTCGAATTCCAAGTATCCCTTCCTCGGCGGCGTGCGCGCAGCCGCGCAACTCGTGTCTTACGAGTTGGCGATGACCCTCTCGGTCCTGCCGGTGTTTCTCTGGATCAACGCCCCCGGCCTGTCCGGCTCGCTCAGCCTCGCCCGCGTGGTCGAGTTTCAATCGCAGCCCGGTTTCTGGGGCGGCGCTTGGTTTATCTTCACCATGCCGATCTGCGCGTTCATCTTCTTGATCGCGCTCTTTGCCGAGACGAACCGCCAGCCCTTCGACATGCCGGAATCCGAGGCCGATCTCGTCGGCGGTTTCCACACCGAATACGGCGCGTTCAAGTGGTCCATCTTCTTCGTCGCGGAATACGCGCACATGATCATCGGCTCCGGCGTGTTTACGCTGCTCTTCTTGGGCGGATGGAATCCCCTGCCGTGGCTCTCGCTGGCGGACTTCGCCAACCTGCTCGGCATCACGGGCACGCCCTGGCTGGTCGGCCTCGTCTCGATCGCCATATTCCTCGGCAAGATCATCGCCCTGCTCTTCGTCTTCATGTGGGTGCGCTGGACCTTGCCGCGTTTCCGTTACGACCAAGTCATGAAACTCGGCTGGCAGAAGCTGCTGCCGCTGGCGATTTTCAACCTGTTCGCCTACCTCGCGGGCATCGCCCTGTTCTTCCGCGGCTGAGGCCGATCCGACAAGCCCAACCAACAACTTTACAAGCCATGGCCGTCATCCCCGTAGAACGCAAACCGCTGACCCTGCTGGAGCGCACCTACCTGCCCGGTATCGCCACCGGGTTGAAAATCACGCTCAAGCAACTCTTCGCGCCCAAGGTCACGATGGAGTATCCCGAGGTGCGCCCGGAGATTCCCCAAGGCTACCGCGGGGTGCCGACCTTGGTGAAGGACCCCAATGGCCGCGAGAAATGCGTTTCCTGCCAGCTCTGCGAATTCGTCTGCCCGCCGAAAGCCATCCGCATCACGCCCGGTGAAGTGCCCGAGGGCGCGGGCCGCGACCACGTCGAGAAAGCGCCGCAAGCCTTCGACATCGATATGCTCCGCTGCATCTACTGCGGTCTGTGCCAGGAAGTCTGTCCCGAGGAGGCGATTTTCCTGCAAAACCAATTTTCGATGACCGGCTATACCCGCGAGGAGATGGTCAACGACAAGGCCCGCCTCTACGAAATCGGCGGCACCTTGCCGGACCAGCATTACAAGTGGGACAAGAAACTCGCCGCCGAGCAACACGGCAACGCGCACTGAACCGACGACCATGCTCGACCCGCTCTTCACCTTTTTAGCCGGTTTCGCGGTGATCTTCGCCGTTGGGGCCGTCGTCAGCCGCCACGCGGTCAACGCCGCGCTCTGCTTTTTGCTCTGCCTCGTCGGTCTCTCGGGCATTTTTGCGCTGCTCGAGGCCTACCTGCTCGCGGTCCTGCTCGTGCTGGTTTACGCCGGCGCGGTGGTCGCCCTGTTTCTCTTCATCATCATGCTGCTGGACCCGCGGCGGTCCGCGCCGTCGAAATTCAAGGGCCTCTCCGGCCTCGCGGCTGTGCTCGTTGCCGGGCTGCTCATCGCCGGGGTCGTCGGTTTCGCCACGCGCGGCCAGTTGCCCGCGCCGTCCTTAACCGACGTTCCAGCCTCCGGCGCCAGTCTCAAGGCCTACGGCGAGGCGCTTTTCACCACCTATCTTCTGCCGGTGCAGGTCGTGGGCTTTCTTCTCCTGATCGCCATGCTCGGCGTCATCGTGCTCAGCAAGAAATTCACCGCGGAGGAAGAATCATGATCCCCATTTCGCTCAACGCCTGCGTGCTGCTCAGCGTCGTGCTGTTCGCCATCGGCTTCCTCGGTGTGCTGCTGCGCAAAAACACCTTGGTCATCTACATTAGCCTTGAGCTCATGCTGGTGGCCGCGACCTTGGCGCTCGTCGCATTCTCGCGCTTCAACGGCACGTCTGACGGCAATGTCTTCGTGTTTTTCATTCTCACCGTCGCCGCGGCGGAAGTCGCGGTCGGCCTCGCCATCATCGTCGCGCTCTTCCGCAAACGCGTGACCGTCGAGGTGGACCAGCTCAACGCCTTGAAGAACTGACGCCGCCTTCGCCCATGTTTTTGTGCCCAATCCATCGTGTCATTCTGAGCGCAGCGAAGAATCCAGCAGATCCTTCGCATGCGGGTATCGCTTTGGATTCTTCGTTTCACTCAGAATGACAGTTAGATGAAAACGTCCGCCCGATGACGCCCACCCAACAAGCCCTCTGCATTCTTCTTCTCCCGCTCGCCTCGGCCGCGATCATCGCGCTGTTTCTGCGCCGTCAGGGCGCCATCGCCACGGCGGTGTCCGTGACGGCCGCCGCCGCGCTCGCCGGACTTTCGCTCGGCCTCATTTTTGGTGGCGAACGCTTCACCGCTTCGATGGAGTGGCTGCGCCTCGGCAGCCTCAGCATCTCGCTCG
>JADLBI010000299.1 GCA_020847775.1 Opitutaceae bacterium | reverse complement strand
GCGCGCCCAATTGGGGCTCGAGCGCCTCCAAACGGCTGTGCAGCAACTGTAATTTCTCCGGCGTGTGATCGACGGGTTTGCGGGGCTCGGCCGTGGCTTTGGCGGCCTTGATCTCTTTTTGCAGGGTTTCGGAGGCGGCGTTTAGGGCGCTTGTGACTTGCTGATTGAGTTCGGCGAATTGGTCGTTGAGGAGATCGGGCAGGGCCTCGCTTTGGCTGGACTGGCGGCGTGCCAGCTCGAGCGTTTCGTGCATGCTGTTCGCGGCCACGCTGATTTGCTCGGCGGAGTCGGCGATGGTGCGGGTTAGCGCGTCGAGGCCGCGCTGGCGTTCGTCGAGCGCCTCGTCCTGGCGGTGCGCGTAATCACTGAGAAACGGGATCGCGCCCAAGATGCAGCCGAGCACCACGCAGATGGTGATGGCCGCAACGAGACCGCCGGTGTAAGGACCGGGGTTGCGCAGGGCGAGGTGCGCGGCCGCGGCCAGCAGCAGGGCATCGGTGATGAGAAAAGGCCATTTGGGGAGGCGCGGGGTGTCGGAGGGCAGGGTGCTCATGGGGCGCGGCGTCGCGCTGGATTATGTGCGCCGACGCCGGAAACTGCTCAAGGACAAACCACGCGATGCTCGCGATTGCCGCGCGGGCAGGCTGGCGGCGCGCGCGCTTAATCGCCGGTCAGATGCCAGCGGTAGTAGGCGTAAAATCTCGCGGCGTCCAAGTCGCCCTTGGCTGTGGCTGCGTCGTAGCTGATCGAGCTCAGGAAACTAGCCTCCGCTTCGGTCAGGACGCCGTCGTGGTCCGTGTCGGCGAGCTGGAAAACTTTGGCCAAGCTCGCGCGCAGCTCGGTGAAATTCAACCGTCCGTTGCCGTCCGCGTCCTCCCAGCCCACCTCGGCAATGAGTTGATAAAGTTCAAATTCCACGCGGTTGACGCGATCGTCACCATTGATGTCGGCGGTGACGAATAACTTGCGGCGCAGGTCGATGAATTCATCGAGCTCAAGCAAACCGTCGCGGTTAAGATCGAATTTATTCACGGTCTCCGAATGCCCCGGCCCCGCTTCGATTTCAGCCGGACTCAGCCGGTTGTCGCGATCGGTATCGGCGGCGCGGAACAGCGCGAAAGCGTGCTGGTCCCACTCGACCTGCCCGATGAGCTGGTCGCGGTTGTGATCCAGCTGATCAAACGCGCGCTGTAAGTCCGCTGTCGTCGGCAGGGCCAGCGCGGTTCCGGCCAAAGTTAACCCAACTAAAGCGATGGCGGGCTGGAGCAGGGTCATGGCTTACGAACGTTGGCTGCGGCTCCACGATTGATACTGCCGATTGATCGAATCGGTGCGCTCCGCTGGCGCGCCTTCGCTGTTATCCGCCATCGCGGAGGTCGGGGCGAGCGCCTCGCCAATGCGGCCGCCCCACATTGCGCGGAGGTCGCTTGGGCTCACTTCGATCGTGGGTGAAGCCGATTGCGAGGTGGCGGGGGCGGTGTTGCAACCGCCAAGCCAACAGACGCTGAAGAGCACGATCAACAAAGGAAGGGCGGATTGGATTTTGCGCATCACGACTTCAGGGGATGCGCCATGTTAACAAACCGGCTGCGGCCGCCGCATCGGTGGAACTACGTGCTTTCAGGCTACGTGTTTCCCGCACCCTCAGAGCCGCCGCCAGACGTGAAAGCAGAGGGAGAAAAGCAGCCCGATCCGCACCGCGCCCTCGAAGGTCAAGATGACGAGCAGCCATTTTAATCCACTAACGCGGCGCAACCCGTAGCCCAGCAGCGTGACCGCGATCAGGAAAATCCCGTGCGCGCGCCCCAGGGTTTGAAAGAGCAGCAGAGCCATCCACGCCCAGTAAACGATCAGCATGGAGAGCCAGCCAAACGACACGGCCTCGCCGGGGCCGATCTCACGCGGATCACCGTTGCGCTCGATCTGCCGGATGCCCGCGTAACGCTCGCAGATGACGAGCTGCCAGAGCTCGAAGAGCAGAAAGAGCGGAGCGGGGAGCAGGAGGAGCATGGGGCCGAAGATACCAGATTCCCCATGTTCTGAGAAATTACCAGAGGGCGTAAAGGCCTCAAAGCCCGACGCCATCAATCTGCACTGACTTTGATGCGGGTGGCTTTTCAACCTGAGTCTGGCTCAATGTGCCCGGTGTCGCCAATATTAAGGCGCTTTCAAGCGCGCGCCACCGTCGGCCGGTAAAAGCTGAGATTAAGGTCAGACAGAACTCTATAGCAAACGTCTTAACTGGACAGTCGTGATCCGGGACTAAGGATTTTGAAAACACACCGCCCCGCTTGCGCGGCGGTTCGACAGGGATTGCAACCGGCGGGGGAATCCTCCCATCGTCTTTGCGCCCCATGCACCACCTCCGTTTTCGTCAGGTCCATCTTGATTTTCACACCAGCGGGCTGATTCCGGGAATCGGCGCGAAGTTCGACAAGCGGCGCTTCCAGGAGGCGCTTAAGGTCGGCCACGTCAATTCCATCACGCTGTTCTCCAAGTGCCACCACGGCTACAGCTATCACCCGACGAAGGTCGGACAAATGCACCCGCATTTGAAAACCGATCTGCTCGCGCGCCAGATCGACGCGTGCCGCGAGCTCAATGTGCGCTGCCCCATCTACCTGAGCGCGGGGCTCGATGAACTCGCCGCGTTCGCCAACCCGACCTGGGTGGTGAAGAAAAAGGACGGCACGCTCTACAAGCCGCTCGAGGTCGAGTGGTTCGTGCGCATCCTGCGTTTCAACTCGCCTTATCTCGCTTATCTTTGCGCGCAGATCGAAGAAGTCTGCCAGATCTGGCCGGACAACGACGGCATCTTCCTCGACATCATCGGCACGCACCGCGACTACAGCGACGACGCGCTGAAGGAAATGAAGCAACGCGGCCTCAACCCCGAGAACGACGACGATGTGCAGAGCTACGCGGCGGACGTGCTCCATCGTTACTTCAAGGCATCGACCGCTGCCGCGCAGTCCGTGAACAAGGCCAACCCGGTCTTCCACAACTCCGGCCACATCTCGCTCGGCGCGCGCAAGGCGCTCGCGTTCAATTCGCATCTCGAGCTCGAATCATTGCCGACCGGCGGCTGGGGCTATGACCATTTCCCGATGTCGGCCCGCTACGTTATCACGCAGAAGTGGGACTTCCTCGGCATGACCGGCAAGTTCCACAACACGTGGGGCGAGTTCGGTGGCTTCAAACGCCCCGCCGCGCTGCGTTACGAATGCGGCGCCATGCTCGCCTACGGTGCGAAATGCAGTATCGGCGACCAGTTGCATCCCGACGGCGAGATGAATCTCGACACCTACAAGCTCATCGGCGCGGCCTACGCCGAGGTGGAGCAAAAGGAACCGTGGTGCGATTACGTGAAGCCGGTCGCGAAGATCGCCATCGTCAGTTCGCTGCAAAACCAAGGTTCCTGGCGCGGCGGCCACGGCCAAACCTTTGAAGCCGATGAAGGCGCGGGCCGCATGTTGTTGGAACTGCATCAACCTTTCGTCGTGCTCGACGAACATGCGGCTTGGGCCGGATTCGACCTCGTGATTCTGCCGGAAGGTTTTGTGATGACACCGGCGAAAACCGCGCAGGCGAAGCAATTCCTCGCCGCCGGCGGCCGCATCATCGCGGCAGGCTCCGCGCTGCTCAATCCCGGGCAAACTGCGTTCGCGATCGACCCCGGCGCGAAGTTGCTCGGGCGCGCGACCAATAATCCCGATTATCTCGTCGCGACGTCCCTCACGCCGGAAGTGCCGGTCAAGTCCGCGATCGTGATCCACGGTTGCGCTTACGCCATCAAACCGACGAAGGCCAAGGTGCTCGTTGAGCGCCGCGAGTCGTATTTCAACCGCAACTGGGAGCACTACTGCTCGCACCAACACGCGCCCGACGCGCCAAAAAAAGTTTCTCCCGCCGCGACCATTAACGCGAAGATCGCCTATTTCGCGCACGATATTTTCAGCGCCTATCGCAACTACGGCCAGCCGCTCTATCGCGATTTCTTCGCGGCCGCACTACACCACCTGCTCGGCGGAAAACTCCCTGTTGACACCAACCTGCCGATGGGCGCGCGCCTCAACGTCATGGAGCAACGCGCAGAAAAACGCTACGTGACCCATTTGCTCTACGCGCCGACCAGCACGCGCGGCAAATTCCGTGACCAGCCCGTCGAGATTATCGAAGACCTCATCCCGCTGCGCGACACCCGCGTGACGCTGCGCCTGCCGCGTAAAGTGAAGTCCGTGCGCCTCGTGCCCGAGGGTGGCGACATCCCATTCACGACGACGAAGGACAGCGTGACATTCACCGTGCCGGAATTCACGGCGCACCAAATGGTCGAGCTCGGTTACTGATGTTATGTCTTGCTGTCGTCATTCGCATGCCAAGGTAGGGCGGGACCGCTGGGCCCGCCGCGAATCACCCAAGGCGCGCCCAGCGGTCGCGCCCTACCATCACAACCCATGAAAATCACCCGTATCGAAACCCAGGTCTGCCATGCGCGCATGCG
>JADLBI010000298.1 GCA_020847775.1 Opitutaceae bacterium | reverse complement strand
GTTGCTCGATGACGGCCTGCGCGGCTTGGGCCGTGGCGTGCAACTCCGGCCGCTCGGAACCATAGGGCAGGGCGATTCGCACTTCCTGTCTCAACGGCCCTTCCGGTTGCTTGAAAACAAACGGCACCTGCATGCGCGTGGCCTTGGGTTGTCCTTGAGCCCGCGCCGGGATGAACGCCCACTGTTTGATCGCCTTGATTGCCGCGTCATTGAAAACCGAATGCGAGGTCTGCACCACTTGCGCATCCCGCACCTCGCCCTTTTCACCGACCACAAACTCCACCACCACTTCGCCCGACAGGGCCACCAGTTCCGCATCGGCCGGATATTCCGGCACCACTCGATACACCGGCCGCACCGGGGATTTGCCCGGCAGGCTGGCCGACGCTTCCTGCTGCTCGCGGCTGCCCAGGGAAAACCTGACCTCCACCTCCAGGTCGATGCCCGCCGGTTCGCCGCCGACACGGCCAGGCGAAAATTCCCATCGGGCCACCGTGTCCAAGGCTGCTTGGTTCAACAGGAGATTATCCGAACGGATCACCCGCAACTTCCCCGGCCGGCCCCTGGCGTCCACCGATACCATGATTGCAACCGTTCCCTCGACCCCCAGCGCGGCAATTTCGGGAGGATAGTGCGGCGCCGTCGTTTTCTTAACCTTGGGCTTTTTGATCCGGGCTTCGTGTAGCCGGGACCGGGTTGATCCTGAAAAAACCGGCCCGGATCCGGCATGGGCGCGGGTTGTGGCATGACCGGCCAACCGGTTGCGGCGATCAGTTGCACCATCAGCCCGATCGAAACACCGCGCACGGAAATCACTCGCATGCGCCAACGAGGGTGCAATTGCCCCGATGGCCACAAATGCAATTTTCCTCCCCGGATCGTGACTATGCCGCACTTTCGGATTCAATGTCGTCCGCCGCTTCGTATAGCCTGCGCGCATGGAAGTCCTCATCCGCGAAAACCCCGACGCCGGCTGTGTCCTCGGCGCCCGAATCATAGCCCGCGTCGTGCGGGAAAAACCCGACGCCGTCCTCGGCCTCGCCACCGGCCGCACCCCGCTGCGACTTTATCAGGAGCTCATCCGTATCCACCGCGAGGAGGGCCTCGATTTTTCCCGGGTCACGACCTTCAACCTCGACGAATACGTCGGCCTGTCCGGCACCCACGACCAGTCCTACCGCTGGTTCATGGACGAAAATCTCTTTCGTCACATCAACATCGACCGGCAGCGCACCCACGTGCCCGACGGCACCGCCGCCGATCTGCACGCCGAATGTCGCGGCTATGAACAACGCATCGCCGATGCCGGCGGCATTGACCTCCAGCTCCTCGGTCTCGGCCGCAACGGCCACATCGGTTTCAACGAGCCAACCGGCTCCCTGCGCTCGCGCACATGGGTCAAAATCCTCTCCGAGCAAACCCTGCGCGACAACAGCGAGGTCTTCGGCTCGCTCGAAGCCATGCCCAAGCACGCCATCACGATGGGTGTCGGAACGATCCTCGAGGCGCGACGCTGCCTCCTGCTCGCTTTCGGCCCGGCCAAGGTGCGCGCTGTCGAGCACATGGTTGAAGGGCCACTCGCCGCCATCTGCCCTGGCTCCGCCCTGCAATTGCACCCTCGCGCCACAGTCATCCTCGACGAGAACTCTGCGGCCGGCCTGCGCTACGCCGACCACTACCGCTGGATCGATCAGCACAAGCTCTCGTGGCAACGCCATCAGTAATTACGCCCGCCCCGCTTTCATGACTCCGCAACCCTTTGGCCAACTCCCCGACGGCACCGTCGTCGAAAAATACGTGCTCCGCAACGCGGCCGGCGCCAGCGCCGATGTCATCACCTACGGCGGCATCATCACCGCGCTGCGCGTGCCGGATCGCGTCGGCAAGCTCGCCGATGTCGTGCTCGGTTTCGATACACTCGATGCCTACCTCGCCGGGCATCCGTATTTCGGCGCGATCATCGGCCGCATCGCCGGACGCGTCACGGCCGGGAAACTTCGTCTGCCCGACGGCACCCGCGACCTCGTGCTCAACGACGGCGCCAACCACCTCCACGGCGGCCTCGTCGGTTTCGACAAGCGCGTTTGGACCGTCAAGGCCGCGACCGCGTCTTCGCTCAGTTTGTTCTATCGCAGTCCCGACGGCGAGGAGGGCTACCCTGGTAATCTCGACGTCACCGTCACTTACACGCTCACCGATCAGAACGAATTGATCTTCGAGTCGCACGCCGCCAGTGATCGCGCTACGCCGCTCTCGCTCGCCCAACATTCCTATTTCAACCTCGCGGGCGAGGGGAGTGATGACGTGCTCGATCACACTCTGCAGATTTTCGCCACAGAATACATCCCCGCGGCCGATGCCGGGATGACGCTTTCCGGCCAGCGCACCCCGGTCTCCGGCACCGCCAACAATTTCACGTTACCCCGTCGCCTCGGTGAGGCGTTGCCTGGCATTTATCGGTCTCATGGCGAAAACTATTTGCTGCGCCCCGTTGCCTCGCCTACTCCCGCGCCGGTCGCTCGTGTGGTTGATCCAGTCTCCGGCCGCGTCCTTTCCGTCGCCAGTAACGATTGTTGCCTGCAGTTTTATAGCGGCATGGCCCTTAACGGTAAACTGGCCGGCAAATCCGGTCGCGCCTACGGCCCGCACGCTGCCCTCTGCCTCGAATGCCAAGGCTATCCCGACGGCGCGCATCGCCCCGACCTCGGCGACATCCTCGTCCATCCCGGCGTCCCCCAGCGCCGGACCACGATTTACGCTTTCTCCACTCTCTAAACTCCCCACCCATGCGCCGCTACGGTTCCGTTATCCGCGTTCGACCAGAAAAACTTGAGGAATATAAACGCCTGCACGCCGCCGCTTGGCCCGGTGTGCTCGCGCGGTTGTCCGCCAGCCATATCCACAACTATTCCATCTATCACAAGGACGGCTGGCTCTTCAGCTACTTTGAATATCATGGCACGGACTACGCGGCCGACACGGCGTTGATTGCAGCTGACCCCATCACCCAGCAATGGTGGGCCGTTTGCAAACCTTGCCAAGAGCCGCTAACCACGCGTCGCGAAGGCGAATGGTGGGCCGACATGGAGGAAGTTTTTCACCACGACTGATTCAACCGCGCTCTGCGTTATGCCCCAAGTTGCCGTCAACCCCGCCTCACCCCTCGATTATTCCCTCACCGGTAGTAGCGCCGCCGCCGCCGTCGAGCGCGGTCTCGCCGAGGCTGATTGGTATCAATGCCCCGTCCCCCGCGCCGAGATGCGCCGGCTTCTTGTGCGCCGCAACGGTCCCGCCATCCGCGACACTCTGATCTGGTTCGCACTCATCTTCGGCAGCGCCTGGGCCACGTGGACGCTTTGGGGCTCATGGTGGGCCGTGCTCCCTTATTTCATTTACGCTACGCTCTACGCCTCCAGTTCGGATTCGCGCTGGCACGAGTCCGAACACGGCACTGCTTTTCGCACCGATTGGATGAATCGAGCCCTCTACGAAATCGCTTCGTTTATGATCATGCGTGAATCTGTCGTCTGGCGCTGGAGTCACACCCGCCATCACAGCGACACCATTGTCGTCGGCCGCGATCCCGAGATCGCCGTGCCCCGCCCGCCCAACCTCCGGAAAATATTTCTCGGGCTTTTCAATCTGCCCGTTTACCAGCGCTACTTCACACAGATTCTCAACCACGCTGTCGGCCGCATGTTGCCCGACGAAAAAACTTACATCCCGCCGGAAGAATTCCCCAAAATCTTTTTCCGCGCCCGCATCTATCTTCTCATCTACGCCGCCTCGCTCGGCCTCTCGATCTACACGCGCAGCTGGCTGCCGCTGCTCTTTATCGGCCTGCCCAATATTTTTGGCACATGGTTGATGCTTGTATATGGCTATACCCAGCACGCGGGCCTCGCCGAAAACGTCCTCGACCACCGGCTCAATTGCCGGACGGTCTACATGAATCCAATCCACCGCTACCTGTATTGGAACATGAACTATCACGTGGAGCACCACATGTTCCCGCTCGTGCCGTATCACAACCTGCCGCGCCTGCACGCCCTCGTGAAGTCTGATACCCCCACGCCTTATCCCAGCATCGCCGCCGCCTACCGCGAGATCATCCCCACTATTCTCCGCCAGGTGAAGGACCCCGGCCACTACGTGCGCCGCAAACTGCCCCCGCCGCCCCCCGCGCCCGCGCGCGATTCCACTCTGACCGCCGCCGCCACGCCCGACGCCGACGGCTGGATCGAAGTCTGTGCCGCGGCCGACCTGCGCCGCGAGGACGTGATTCGCTTTGACCACGGCCGCAAAACCTACGCGCTCAGCCGTGACACCGACGACCGCCTCTACGCCACCGACGGCCTCTGCACCCACGCCGGCACCCACCTCGCTGGTGGCCTCGTCAAACACGGCACCATCGAGTGTCCCAAGCACAACGGCCGTTTCCATCTTGCCGATGGCTCGCCCGCGCGCTCGCCCATCTGCGTCGGCCTCGCGACCTATCCGCTCGAAGACCGCGCCGGCCGGCTCTGGCTCAACCTCAACCGCCCCGGCGGCGCCGGGGCGCGCCCGCCGCACACCTACACCTTTCGCGTCGTCTCCAACCGCGGCGTCGCCACCTTCATCAAGGAACTTATCCTCGCGCCCGTTGATGCCGCGCAAAAGCCCACCTTCATGCCCGGCGATTACCTACAGTTCGACATTCCCGCCTACGGCGAAATCAAGTTCGCCAGCTTCGACATACCCGAACCCTTCGCTGCCGTCTGGCGCGCGCAGCACGTTTTCGATCTCGCCGCCAAGAACGACTGCCCCGGCCGACGCAACAACTACTCGCTCGCCAGCAACGCCGCCACCGAGCCGGGACTCTACCGCTTCAACATCCGCATCTCCACCCCTCCGCCCGGCCAAGACTGTGCGCCCGGTGTCGGCTCCGCCTATATGTTCAGCCTCAAGCCCGGCGACACCGTCACCGCCATCGGCCCGCATGGCGACTTCCACCTCAAGCCCACGCAAAAGGAAGCCGTTTACATCGGCGGCGGCGCCGGCATGGCCCCGCTCCGCGCGCACCTCTCGCACCTGCTCGAAACCGAAAACTCCCACCGCAAGCTCAGCTACTGGTATGGCGCGCGCTCCCGGCAAGAAGTTTTCTACGCCGATTTTTTCGAAAACCTCGCGCAGCAACACCCCAACTTCAGCTTCCACCTCGCGCTCTCGTCGCCACTGCCCGAGGACGCGTGGACCGGCCCCACCGGCTTCATCCACGAAGTCGTCCTCGCCCAATACCTGCGCGACCACCCCAACCCCCGGGCGGTCGAGTATTACCTCTGCGGCCCGCCGCAGATGATCAAGGCCTGCACCAAGATGCTCGCCGACCTCGGTGTCGCCCCGCAGCAAATCGCCTTTGACGAATTCTGATCCACCCAGTGCATCCTCCCGAACGCGAGTGTTCGTAATACGAACACTCGCTCCCCGGCACATCGCATGCGCAGGCCTCACGCGGTCGGCGCCAAGTGTTCGTAATACGAACACTCGCGTTCGCCCAGCGTCGGCCCCGGATTATGCGCCCGCGTGGTTGTCAGATTCCGGTCGCCACCCATGGTGTTGCCATGGGCACGAGTCATTCCACTGCGATTGAACGCCACCTGCGCCGGTTGCGCGCCTGCAACCGTTGCCCGCGGATGCACAAGCCCGTCGTGGTCGGTCGCGCCGTCGCCAGCCGGCTGCTGCTGGTCGGTCAGGCCCCGGGTGACAAAGAACCCCAGCTCGGCCGCCCTTTCGCGTGGACCGCCGGCAAAACGCTCTTCAAGTGGTTTCACGGCTCGCTGGGCTGGACCGAGGACGAGACGCGCGACCGCATTTACTTCGCCGCCGTTTGCCGCTGCTTCCCCGGCAAAAAACCCATCGGCGGCGATCGTGTGCCCGCGCCGGAGGAGATCGCCAACTGCGCGCATTGGTTGCGCGCGGAAATCGAGTTGTTGCAACCACGGCTGATTTTGGCCGTGGGCAAGCTCGCCATGGCGCAGTTTCTGCCGCCCGTGCCGCTCAACGACCTGGTTGGGCGGAGTTTTCGCATCACCCACCACGGCCACACCGCCGATTGCATTCCACTGCCGCACCCATCTGGCGCCTCGCCCTGGCACCGGATGGAGCCGGGCAAAACCCTCCTGCAAAAAGCCCTCGCGTTGGTGGCGGCGCATCCGGCCGTAAAAATGTCCGTGAAATCATGAGCGTCTTTGCTCAAGGTGTCCCCATGTTCCGCCGTCTCCTGCCTGTTTTATTGTTGGTTATACTGCCCTGCGCCCTGCACGCGCAGCGCGAAAAACTGCCCCCCGACGACCTTGATTGGGTAGAAAAGAACTTCCCCGACGCGAAGAAATCCAATACCGGCATCCGTTACATCGAGATCGAGCACGGCAGCGGCGAAACCGCCAAGCGCGGCGACATGGTGTCGATGCTCTACATCGGTCGCTTCATCAACGGCGACTCGTTCGATCAGCGTATCGACACGAATAATCCGTTCAAATTCCGCCTCGGCCGCGGAAAGGTGATTCAAGCCTGGGATCAAATTATCCAACTCATGCGCCCGGGCGACAAGTGGCTGGTGATTATCCCGCCCGAGCTCGGCTACGGCACGCACGGGCAACCCCCGCGCATTCCGCCGGACACGACACTCGTGTTTACGATGCAGTTGCTGGCGGTGGAGCGGGAGTGAGCGCGATTGACCGGTGGCGCAGCGCGTCAGCGGTGTAGATCGCGAGCCCGAGCCAAATCAACCCGAACGACTGCGCCCGCGCCGCGCTGAATGGTTCGGCGAAATACCAGAGCCCGAGGGCGAACTGCACCGTGGGCGCGGCGTATTGCAAAAGGCCGAGCGTGGTGAGCCGCAACCGCCTCGCCCCGTAGGCGAATAATAGTAAGGGCACCGCCGTCAACACCCCGGTGCTGAGTGTGATCAGCTGGATGCCGACCGGAGCGAAACCTAGGGCACCGGTGCCTTGATGGGTGCACCATAACAGATAGCCTCCGGCCAAAGGTGTCAGCAGCAGCGTCTCCACCGTCAAGCCGGGTAGAGACCCAAGCGTCGCGCGTTTGCGCAGCAGCCCGTAGGTGCCGAAGGTGCCGGCCAAAGCGAGCGCGATCCACGGCAGGCGGCCGAGTTGCCACAACTGCCAGCCTACGCCAGCGGCGGCCAACGCGATCGCCAGCCATTGCGCCGGACGCAGCTTTTCGCCCAGCACCCCGCGGCCGAGCGCGACATTAACCAGTGGCACGAGAAAATAGCCGAGGCTGGTCTCGAGCACATGCCCGCTATTCACCGCCCACACAAACACCAGCCAGTTAACCGTGAGCAACCCGCCGCTCAGGGCGTGGTGAAGCAAAACCCGCCCGGAATTAAACGCCGTGTAAACACTCTCTAGCCCGTCGCGCCACCACAGCACGGGCACGATCACAACAG
>JADLBI010000297.1 GCA_020847775.1 Opitutaceae bacterium | reverse complement strand
TGCGATTTCGCGCTCCTTGGCCAGATCGGCCTCGGGCACTTCCTCGCGGGTCACGCACACGGGGCTGGCCGCGGCGATCTGCAGGCAGAGATCCTTGACGAAGGTTTTGAAGTCGTCGTTGCGGGCGACGAAATCGGTCTCGGTGTTGACCTCGATGAGGACGCCGACCTTGCCGCCGACGTGGATGTAGCTCTCAACAAGGCCCTCCTTGGTGGCGCGATCGGCCTTCTTGGCGGCGGAGGCGGCACCCTTCTTGCGGAGGATCGTGGCGGCTTCCTCAATGTTGCCGTTCGACTCGGTGAGCGCTTTTTTGCAGTCCATCAACCCGGCGCCGGTGGCGGCGCGCAGGTCGTTGACCATGGTTGCGGTGATCGTGTTGCTCATTGAAACGTGTTGCGGGTTACTCGGCCTTAACGGGTGCGCGCTTGGCGCGGACTGGCTTCTTCTTGGGCGCTTCTTCATCGGAAGCCTCGCCGGTCTCCTCGACTTCAACCTTATCAGCGCCAACAGCCGCGGCCACTGCGGCGGTGGCCGCCTTTAGATCGGCGGCACCGCGGGAAGCGCGGCGGGTGTCGCGCTGGGCGAGGCCCGCCTGCACGGCCTCGAGAATGGCGTCCACGATGATGCGGATCGACTTCACCGCGTCGTCATTGCCGGGAATCGCGTGCGTGAGCAGCGCGGGATCGGCATTGGTATCAACCAAGCCGATGCTCGGAATGCCGCAACGGCTGGCCTCGGCGACCGCGATCTTCTCGTGGTTCACGTCGACAATGAACATCGCGGCGGGCATGCCATCCATGTCGAGGATGCCGTTAAAGTTGCGCTGCATGCGGCCCATCTCGCGCTTGATGGCGGCCTCCTCCTTGGAGGAAAACTTGGCGAGCTCGCCATTGGTCTCCATCTGCTGGTATTTCTTAAACTTGCCGATGGAGCGCTTGACGGTCTCGTAATTGGTCAGCGTGCCGCCCAGCCAACGGTCCACACAGTAGGGCATGTTGACGGAGGTCGCGGCCTCACGGACGATTTCCTGGGCTTGCTTCTTGGTGCCCACGAAAAGCACGTTGCCACCGTTGGCGACAGTCTCGGTCAGGAACGCGGTGGCCTTCTCCAAGGCGGCGTGGGTTTTGCCGAGATCGATGATGCTGATGCCCTGGCGGTGGTCGAAGATGAAGGGCTTCGAGCGCGGGTTCCAGCGCTTGGTCTGATGGCCGAAATGCACGCCGGCATCCAGCAGGTCTTTGGGACTGATATTCATGTGATCTATGTTGTGACTTCGAAAACACAGGTCGGCCGATGGGCCGCCTTGCGATCCTAGGTTGGTTTATGATTTGGTTGGTTTGGCTGACAGAGCGGTCCAAAACAGAGAGCCCACGCAGCGCTGGCAAGCGCGAATTGGGTAATTTTCAAAAAGCCATTGACACGCCTGCACCTGCTGCGCACGTTGCGCCTCCCTTATTGCAGGGTGGAGCAGTCTGGTAGCTCGTCAGGCTCATAACCTGAAGGTCCTTGGTTCAAATCCAAGCCCTGCACCCAATTTAATCCCTCGTAACCGCAAGGTTACGGGGGATTTTGGTTTTTGGCGTCGGCGTTGCCAAAGATTGGTAGCCGCCCGTTTTGGGCATGAATTGTGATACTCGGTCAAACCGAGCTTCGTGTCCTTCATTCTTGTCGCCATCTGTGATGGCTTCGGTCATGGTTTCGCGTCTCCATGACCAACCCCATCAAGCGCGTCATTGTGGTGTTCAAGACGCATCTCGACATCGGCTACACCGCGTCGGCCCGGAGCGTGGTGCGAACCTATCGCGAACAATTCATCCCCCGGGCGATGGAATTGGCTGAAACCTTACGCCGCACCGGCGCGGCTGAACGCTTCATCTGGACCACTGGGTCATGGTTAATTGACGACTATCTGAATTACGCCCGGCCCTCGGATCGGCGACGGATGGAAACCGCCATCTCGCGCGGTGACATCGCCTGGCACGCCCTGCCCTTCACGTTCCACAGCGAGCTGCTGACCCCACCGCTTTGCGCGGCTGCGCTCGACCTTGCGGCGAGGCTGGACCACCGCTTCGGTCGCAAGACCATCGCGGCCAAAATGACCGACATCCCCGGGCAAACCCGCGGACTCATCGCACTCATGGCTGGGGCCGGCGTGCGGTTTTTGCATCTCGGGGTGAACCCCGCCATCTCTTTGCCCGAGGTGCCACCGGTGTTCCGTTGGCGCGATGCGGATAACCGGGAGTTGATCGTGGCCTACTCCGGCGATTACGGCAGCGCGGTGGTTTGCCCGGGCCTGCCGGTCGCCCTCCATTTCGCGCACACCTACGACAACAAGGGGCCACAAACGGTCCAGGAGATCCACGATCTTTTCGCCCGGTTGCGTCAAACCCATCCCGGCGCCGAAGTGGTGGCGGGCACGATGGACGACTTTGCCCGGGAACTTGATGCCGTGCGCGCATCCCTGCCGATCGTGACGGAGGAGATTGGCGACAATTGGATTCATGGCATCGCCAGCGATCCGTGGAAAATCTCCCGCTACCGCGCGCTCGCCCGTTGGCACGACCGCACCCTGCAAAATCAGCCGGCCTTGTCGTTCGACCCAGCCTGGCAATCCTTCGCCCTAAACCTACTCTTGATCGCCGAACACACTTGGGGCCTCGACTCCAAAATCGTTCGGCCACCCAACCGCCGACGCAAAGACTGGCTCATATTCACTCCCGGCGCGTGGGACACGGCGACGTTTCGCCGCGAACGCGCGGCAGGCCTGCACCGTCGTCTGGAGGCATCGTGGCGCGAACAACGCGCATATTTGCGTAAAGCCGTAGCCGCGTTGAAACCCCACCCAGCGCTGATCCGAGCGGCACGCCGCGCCTACCGCGCAACCGAGCCGCGTCGGCCCGAGTTGGCGAACGCGACTCCGCAATCCACCGGCCGCGCAATCCACGGCGCGGGACATCGCGTGCGCTTTAACCCGCACGGTGCCCTCGTAGCGTGGACCATGCCCGACGGCCGACAGCTCGCCGATGCCACACATCCGCTGGGTGCGTTCAGCTACCAAGTTTTCTCCCCGCAAGATGTCGAACGCTGGTATGTGGACTACGTCGCCAACCACAAGGTCACCGAGTCCTGGTCCCGACCCGATTTCACCAAGTTTGGCTTTGAAAAGCTGACCGGTGTGCGCGCGCGGCGTTGGACTGGCCGCGTCTGTCGTTGCTGGCGGCACACCACAGAACAGCTGCTCACCATCTGGCAGCAGCTACGATTCGTCGCGACCGCGAGTGAAAATTTTGGCTGCCCGCGCGAAGTCTGGATCGAGTGGCAATTCCCGGTCGATCCGCGCGACTCGGTGCGCGTCACGCTGCAATGGTTCGACAAGCCCGCTTGCCGCATCCCCGAAGCCGCCTGGTTTTCCTTCCGGCCCAGAGTTCGTTCGCCGCGCGCGTGGCGCTTGCAGAAACTGGGCACGCCCATCGACCCGGCCGCGGTCGCCAAGCGCGGCAACCGCCGACTACATGCCGTGACCGCGTTAACTCATCCGGAACTGACCATCGAAACTCTCGACGCCCCGCTTGTGCGCTCCAACCAACCGACACTGTTTGATTTTTCCCAAGCCGCGCCGAATGCGCGATTGGGCTCGCACTTCAATCTCGTCAACAACACATGGGGCACCAACTTCTCCCAATGGGCGGATGACGACATGAAGTTTTGCTTTCACCTACTGCCAGCGGCCAAATAGGCGGCGCTTCACGCCGAACCCATTCTTCAATTCGGAAGTCCCAAGCTGCGCGCGACCCGGGCGCCGCAGGCCTCGGCGATCTCCGCGTCGCTCCAGCCGAGAAACCGGCGCAAATTTTCCGCGCCTTCATCCATCGCGAGCGAGGACCCGGCGAAGTTGCGCTTACCCGGCTCGCGCACCACGCGGTCCGCCCCCACCTCGACGACAAAGCGGTCAATTTGATAACGGCCCGGCCCGGCGCCACCGGCCGCCATGCAGTCGGTCGTGAAAATCACTTTGTCGCGCGGTTTGGCCCGCACGAAATTCTGCAAAACGCGCGGCGGGATGTGAATCCCGTCGTGGATAAAGCACGCGTAGAGTTCGTCGCGGGCAAGCAGCCGCTGCATCACGTTGTCGTGCCGATGCAATTCCACCGGCATGCCATTGCCCAGATGCGTGCACATGCTGAGCCCCGCCGCAATCGCTTCGTCGATCTGCTGGTCGTCGGCCTCGGAATGACCGATCGACGCCACCACCCCGCGCCGCGTGATATCGCGGATGAACTCCGGCGAACCCGGAAGCTCCGGCGCCAGCGTCATCAGACGGATGTTGCCGTTCGCGGCATCCTGCAATCGTGCAAACTCCACGCTGTCGGGCGCCTTCATCAGCGCGGGATCGTGCGCGCCGTGATAGCCAGGCTTCGGGCTCATGTAGGGGCCCTCGATGTGATAGCCGACAATCGTGCGGGCGAGTTTCGGATCGGCCGCGCGCAGCCTTTCGATG
>JADLBI010000296.1 GCA_020847775.1 Opitutaceae bacterium | reverse complement strand
TCGCCGTGCGGCTCGGCCCAACGCTCGCGCGCCGCCGCTGGCACCTCCTCCTGGGTGATCACGCCGCGCTCCAGCATGGCCGCCGCCCAGGTGCCGACATAATCAAACCGCACGGCGCCACCGGCCACCGTCAGATATCCAATATCGTCCGGCCGCTCCGCCACCCAGAAAAACCCCTTGGCGCGCAGCAACAACGGCGCGAGCCGCGCCACCGCCTGCTCAAACTCCGCCTGACCAAACGCCCGGCGCGCGGTGAACACGGTGCTACTGATGCCAAACTCCGTTTCGTGCGGCTCCGGCTCGACCCGTCGCGCCGTCAAACCGCCCGGCGACTCCACCGCCTGATCGAGCACGCGCACCCAACGCGCGCCCCGCAAGGTGGCCTGCGCCTCGAAACGCGCCTGATCCAACAACCACGCGACCGGCACCCGCCCTTGTTCGGCGCGCTGGATTTCCGCCCGCGCGTTGCAACCCCGCAGCACCGCCTCAGCCCGAGCCGCCTCGGCCGGAGTGATCAGATCGCATTTGTTGAGCACGATCACATCCGCGTGTTCGACTTGCTCCAGTAGCAATTCAAACACCGGTTTCGGCTCGCCGGCCTTATGCACTGTCGCCTCGGTCGGACGAGTATCCCAACGCCGCAAAAAATCCGCCGCATCCACCACGGTCACGAGCCCGCTCAATCGCGCGAAATCGCTCAGGCTCCGCCCAAACGCGTTGCGCTGGGTGAACAGTCGCGCGATGCCGCGCGGGTCGGCCACGCCACTGCCCTCGATTATCACGTGGTCGTAGTCACCGGTCGCGCACAGCTCCGCAAGTGTTTCCGCCAGCTCCTCGCGAATTGAGCAACACACGCAGCCGCGCCCCAGCTGCACCACGTGTCGGCCCTGCGCGTCGCCACTCGCCGTCGCTACTTGCTGCGCCACCACCTGCGCGTCGATGTTGATCGCCGCCACATCGTTGACGATCAGCGCCAGACGCCGCCCCGCCGCCTGCGCCACCAAGTAATTCAGCAACGTCGTTTTTCCCGCGCCGAGAAAACCGGATAACACCGTGACCGGCGGCCGTGAGGAAGCTGGCTCATTCATGCTCATCGCTCGCCCTAGCGAAGCCCGCCACTCCGGCGAGTCAACGCAGGTCGGATTTAGCGCGGCACATCCGCGATGCCCGAGGTTTGACCCTTGGCCCGGCGTCGCGCATTACATTCCCCGCATGAACCCCGCCATTGATCTCTCCACACTGTTTCTCAAACGCCAGGCCGAGTCGCGCTCGCTCTCGGCCGAAAATTTTCACGGCGATAAAGGCGCCGGCGGCATGGCCACCAAGGAGACTTCGCTCAACCCGGGCGGCTGGGAACAAGCGGAACACCTCGGCCGCGGCTGGAAAATCTCGCCCTGCCTCCCGCTCAAGTCCGGCCAAACGCTGACACTCATGGATCACGACGGGCCGGGCGTCATCCGCCATATGTGGATCACATTTGACCAACGGCTGCGCCGCCAGGTCATTTTGCGGATTTATTGGGACGAACAGGAGCATCCTTCGGTCGAGTGCCCGATCGGCGATTTTTTCTGCCAGTCATGGAACCGCGACCAGAACATCAACTCGCTCGCGATCAATGTGAACCCCAAGGGAGGCATGAACGCGTTTTTCCCGATGCCGTTTCGCAAGCACGCGCGCGTGACGGTGCACAACGATTCGCCGGCGGATATCGCGCACTTTTTCTACACGATCAATTACACGCTGGAGCCGGTGCCGGACGATTGCCTCTACTTTCACGCGCAGTTTCGCCGCACCAACCCGGTGCCCTACAAGGACGTTTTCACCATCCTCGACGGCGTCAAAGGCCACGGCCACTACGTCGGCACATTCATGAGCTGGCAGCAGAACTGCGCCGGTTGGTGGGGCGAGGGCGAGATCAAGATGTATCTCGACGGCGACCGCGAGTGGCCGACCATTTGCGGCACCGGCACGGAGGACTATTTCGGTGGGGCGTGGTGCTACGATGAGAGCAGCTTCTCGGGCCCGTATTTCGGGTTTCAACAAGTGTCGGGCAAGTCCTTCGCGCCCGGCGCGCGGATGACACTCTACCGCTTCCACCTGCAAGATCCGGTGTTTTTCAAACAGGATCTGCGCGTCACGATGCAGGCGCTCGGCTGGCGCCACCACGATTGGAAAGAGCTCGGCCTGCCTCACCCGCGCTACCACGCGCTGCAAGACGACCTCGCGTCGGTGGCGTATTGGTATCAAACGCTGCCCGGCGCACCCTTCCCCCCGCTACCCGACCGCGACTACCGCGAAATCGTCTGAGCGGTGCGGTGCCTACAATCGATACAGACGATCCAATCGGTTTGTAACATAATACGTTACAAACTGCCGTTAAGCACTACCCGATGTTGCGTGGTCAGAACGCCATGCGCGCCCAACCGCGACGGTCCTTGCTCAGCGGCGGCAGGCCGAGCAGCTCGCGGCCGAGGTCCACGTAGTATCGGTAGTTCTCGATTGGGGTGCCGTTGGGAATGCGGTGGTCGAGACCGAACACGCAACCACCGGAGCTGAGCGCGGGCACAAGCTTGTATTCCAATTCGCGGCGAATCTCCTCTTTGGTGCGGCGGAGCACGTGCTTGTCGATGCCACCGAGCATCGCGAGACGTTTACCGTAGGTCTGGCGCACGGCCACGATGTCCATGCCAGCGGCAGGCTCCATCGGGTAGATGCAGTTCAGTCCGCAGTCGAGCAGTTCGGGAATGACGGGGTTGATGTTGCCGTCGGTATCGAGCTGGAAAATCCGCGCGCCCCGCGAGGAAACGAGGTCCCAGATCCGGCGGTAGTAGGGTTGGAACCAGCCCCTGACCTGCACCGGGCCGACCATGGGACCGGACTTACCGGCAAAATCCTCATGCACCGAGAGCTGATCGATCTGCAATTTCGCACTGATCTGATCGAGCACGCGGAAAGTCGTGTCCGATAGCGTGGCCACGATGTCATCCATCAGCTCTGGCTGCTCGTAATAGGCGAGGCAGGCGATTTCCTCGCCCATCAATTCGCGCGCGATGTCGAAAGAGCCCGGCATGTGCGCCACCACGAGGGCACCCTCCTCGCGTTGACCACGGGCCTTGTCCACCTCGTCCCACTTGATTCGCTCTGGGGTGTAGGTGAAGAATTTTTTCACGCGCAGCCAGTCCTCCATGGTCTGCACGGGATAATCCTGTGGCAGCGGGATGGTCGCGGTTTTCTTCAAGAGCTGCATCGTGCGGCCGAGGAAGTCGCGTTGCACGAGCTCCTCGTCGTTTTCGCGGAGCGTCACCGGATCAGGGCCGAAGCCCCAGGTGTGGCCGCCGCAAAACGCGTAGGGCACGTGATCCCAGTCGAACGCCTCCATGCTGATCTCATCCTCGCTCGCGCCTTGCGCGCGCCACTCCTCCGGCAGGCCAATCAGCGGGCCGAAGAGTTCGGAAAACATCGGGCGCGGGGCGGCGCCGAAGGTCATGAGGTCGAGGTATTGTTCACGATGGAAGCGCATAGGGTGGCAGGAATCAGCGGTGACGGTTGGCGAGTAGGTAGCGGCGGTATTGGTCGAGCATCGGCGCTGGGATGTTCGCGGGCAGGTGGTTGCCGACGGCGAGCATCACTCCGCGACATGAACGCGCGAGCTCCAGTGAGCGGTCCACCTTGGCGCGTACAGTCTCCCAAGTGCCGAAAGTCAGATCGCGGCAATCCACCGCACTGCCCACCAACACAGTGGTCTGGCCGAAACGCGCCACCATTTCACCAAACTCCATCACCGGTTCGAAGATAAGCCCGTCCGCGCCCGCCGCGACGACATCGTCCGCGAACTCGCGGAAGTCGCCGTCGGAGCAGAACAGCACTTTCTTGCCGGCACGTTTGAGCGGTTTCCACAGTTGGGCGTAGCGCGGGATGATGTGCGCGCGGTAAATCTCTGGCCGCATAAACGCGCCAGCCGTCCACACAAAATCGTCGTGCTGGATAATGGCCTCAACGCTCGTGCGCGCCCAGGCTTCCATGTGGAAAAGAGTGCGGCGAAAAAAGCCGTCCCATGCCGTCTCCATACGGTCGGGCTTGGCGGCGGCTTCGAGGAGCATGTCCCACCCGAAGGCTTGGATCGCACCCGAGACGATGGTCTTGTAGTAACCGCCCGTGCACAACTGGTCGGGAAAATCGGCCCGTTTGCGCGTGAGCCAAGCCTCGTAGGCCGACACCTGTTCATCCATCGTGGGCAGGCCGTATTCCTTGACGGCATCAAACGTCCAAACTTCCTCGGGGGCCTCGAACGGACATTGATTGGGCTGGCGCAGATCGCTGCCGTCGGAGGCATAAACCGCATGGCCCATATCGGTGCACCGGCCCAGCGCGGCCCAGTTGCTGTGCAATCCGTCCTCGACCGTCCACAGGAAATCCATGCCCCAATGCGCGTAGTGTTCGCGCAACTCGGCCTGCGTGTCGGGCTCGGGCCCGACGCGGCGGATCAACCCGGCCTGATGATACTCAAGGCTGTATTCGGTGTGCGCGAAACGCTCCACCGGTTTCAACGCGAGCGTGTCGAGGGCGAGTTGGCGACTCATGGTGCTCTCTCCAGTGACTCAGAACGTCTCGCCGCGCAGGAGCTGGCGTTTGCGTTTCATGTAGTGCTCGAAGTTGGCCAGCGACACATCGGGTGGCACGAGGTGGTCGCAGGTGGGGATGAAGCCGCCGTCCTCGACGAGCGGGCTAATGGTATTGAGGTGCGCATCAATGGCGGCGGCGTTGTCGCCGCCAGCGGTGCAGCCCGGCCACGCCCACCGCCGCCAGCCCCAGCAGCAAAACCGTCGTCGCCGGTTCGGGGATACTGCTAATGGTCAGATTACTGGAATATGCTAATTTGCCAGATGTGGCATCATATATATCAGCATAGCCTAGCTCTATACTGATCACGTAGCCAATGGCTTGGGACAGCCCAAAGTCCAATGCTCCCAAGCCAGCTTTGTAAAATGACATCCATGCTCTGGTGGGGGTGGCGTCGGCAATGTTGGTGTCAAACCACAGCGACGCGGCGTCGTAGCCCGACGATGGTGGCATATCAATTTCCAGATCGCTCTGGCTCCATGTTCCCGTGCCAAAATTGAGATTCACACTGGAGAGGCCGGCGGCGCTGTAACCATACCAATTGTGCCCGGCGGTGTCCGAGGACCCCGTCCAGGTGCTCCCCTCCAGGACCGTGTAAACGAGCGCGCTATCCACACTCGTGTCGTAGGAAATGCTGAAGTCGTAGGGCACGGCCGAACCAGTCTGCCCGAAGATTGTTTGGCCATTGGTGTTGACGGTGCCGGTAAAGCGCAGGCTCACGACTTGGGCCGGGGCGACACCGGCAAGCAGCAGCACGCCGAGGATGAAGGCGGGCAGAATGTTATTCATGGGAGTGGGTAGTTGGGGCTGAAGGGAGCAGTGGGTGGCAGGGCTGACGGGGGCTGCATCAGCGGGGCCAAGTCTGGCAACGGCGCAGCGCGGCCGCCTTGATCCGCGTCAAGCCAAGTGGAGAAATGTTTCACACCCCAAGACACGCTTGGCGGACTGCCGCTGCGCTCGAAACGGGCTACGCCTTCAAACGCGGCTACCGTAGCCGCGTTGGAACGCAGTGACAACGTGGACACAATCAGCCTCTGAGGGTGAAAATGCGGGCTGGCGGAGAAATAAAAGGGCGAGCCGGGCTCAGAACCCTTCGCCGCGCAGGAGCTGGCGCTTGCGCTGGATATAGTGCTCGAAATTGGCCAGCGACACATCGGGCGGCACGAGGTGGTCGCAGGTGGGGATGAAGCCGCCGTCTTCGACGAGCGGGCGCAGTTCGTTGAGGTGCGCGTCGATGGCGGCGGGGTCCTTCGCCAGCTCGCGCTTGTCCACGCCGCCCCACAGGCGCAGGTCGCGGCCGAATTTTTTGCGGATATCGAGCGGGTCCATATTGGCGGTGCGCTCGAGCGGCCAGATGCCGTCCACACCCACCTCCATAAAATACGGGATGATCAGCTCGCAGTTGCCATCGGTGTCGATCACGACCCACGGCACGCCCTGCGACTTGAAGAAAGCGATGAGGCGTTTCAACTGCGGCTGGATAAACTCGACATAGGTCGCGGGGCTGAGCAGCGGGCCGTTTTTCATGCTCAGATCCTCGTTGATGAATATGTAGTCGGGCTTGAGGCCGGCCTCGAAGAACGGCCGCGTGGTCTCGATGGTGAAATCGGTGATGAACTCCATCATGTCGTGCATCAGGGCCGGTTCGTCATACCACGCGTAGCTGACGTTCTCCGTGCCCAGCCATTCGCGGGCGCGCCAGTAATAGCCGAGCAACTGACAGTTCTGGCCGAGGACCAACGGGTGCTGTCGGTTCTGCCAGCCGGGCAGGCGAAACTCGCGCCAGTAGGCGGGCTGGCGCGAGGGCGACTCGGCGCGGTAGCGTTTCTTCAGCTCCTGAAAATCCGCCTGCGAGGTGACGGGGAAACTCAGGTATTCATCCATGCTCATGCGCATGCCCTCGGCCGCGCCGGTGACGAGCGCCTTGGAGATGACGCCGTTGGCGTGCTGGATGATCTCCGTGTCGCCTTCGCGGCTGAGCACTTTCTCCTCGTAGGGCGGGATCATGTCCAAGCGCACGTCAACGTATTCGCGCGGATCGAGGTCCCAGCGTTCCTCGCCCACAAACCAGTCCCAGTTCAGGTCTTCAACCAGCAGGCCTTCGTCGCGCCAGCGGAGTTTGGTTTGCACCCAGGTGCCGACCTCGTGATTGGGCACGCGGTCAACGGGCTGGTAGTTCATGCAAGCATGGAAACGTTCTCGTGGTGTCATCATGAAAATTGATTCAGCTCAGTAAGCGCAGCGCCGGGCCTCGTCGGCGAAGGCGTGCAGGAGTTCGGGCTGGGCCTCGAAGAAATGGTCGGACGGGCTGAGGATGAAGCCGCCGCCACCGCCGGCCTCCTCGAAGCACCGGCGCACCTCGGCGCGCGTCTCCGCCGGGGTGGCGGTGGTGAAGAAGCGATTCTGGTCGAATCCGCCGATGAAGCACACTTGGTCGCCGATGCGGCGCTTGGCCTCGGCCAGTCGCATGTCGCCACCCATCGCGGGCGGGGTGAAGGTTTCCAGCGCGTTCGAGCCTAGCGTGACGAGGTGCTCGAGGTTGGGCATCATGCCGCCGCAGGTGTGATAAGCGATGCGCTGGCCGGCCGCGCGGGCGTGCGCGATGACCTCGCGATCGTAGGGCGCGACAAACTCGTCGAAGAGCTGCGGTGATATCACGGTGGAGGACGCGTCGCCGCCACCATCCTCAAGCACGTCGTAGCGGGCACCGCGCAGGGAGTCGGCGAACCGCACCTTGCGGGCACAGAGGATGGCGAGAAACGCGTGCACCCACTCCGGATCGTCGTATGTGGCCATGATCATCTCCTCGACGCCGTAGAGGCAGCAGGCGTCCTGCCAGCACCCGGGCTGTCCGTAGAGATCAAAGCCGAAAATGTGGCCGCGGATGAGCGCGCGCTCCCCGTAGGCATCGGCCGCGCGGTTGATGGCGGCCACGTCGCATAACGGCTGCGGCGCGTAGTCGGCGATGAGGTCGATGTCGGACTTTTCCTTGATGAGCCGCTCGGTGACCCACGAGGTGTATTCGTTGCTCTGGAGCACCATCGTGAGCGTCTTGCGCGGCGTCACGATGGACTGGCGCACAGTGGGATATTCGTAGCCGTTGAGCGTCTCCTTCGTAAAACGCCAGTTGTCGGAGGTGACCCGTTGGCACTCGAGAAAACCCGGCGCATGGTCGGGGTCCAACCAGGTGTTCTCATCGGGCGCGGGCACATGCGCCACGACCCAGTGAATGGGGTCCATGCCGAATAGCTCGAAGAAATCGTCGTCGGTTTTCCCCGGCAGATATTTGTCCATGTAGTAACGCATGAGGTGATGCGTGGTCACGGGCAGTCGGTCGGTCGGCCGCCGGTCGAGCGCGGCGACGAGGCGTTGTTTGGGCGTCATCGTTAGCATGGGGACGTGGGTTGGCGGGTTGGATTTTACGGGCTTGCCATTGGCTTTATTTTAGTTCATGCAAGGCGTCCATGACATCCATTGAACGCGTGCGCCGAGCTGTCCGCGGCGAGATGGTGGACCACCTGCCTGCTCAACCCATGGGCATGATGTTTTCCGCGCGGCACGCGGGCATCCCGTTCATCGACTACACCAAGGACGGTCGCAAAATGGCGGAAGCGCAGCTGAAGTTCGCCGAGGACTTCGGGGTGGATTGCCTGCTCACCTGCTCCGATCCGGCCCGCGAGGTGATCGACATCGCCGGCGAGGGCAGCGTGGACTGGTTCGTTGATCAGGGACCGGCGATCAACGAGGAGCGCGCCTCCCTGCGGGACAAGCTGCGGTTCAAGACCTTCAAGCTGCCCGACCCGTTGGGCGGCGGTCGGATGCACGACCGCGTGAAGTCCATCGAGATCATGCGCCGCGAGGCCGGGCCCGATGTTTCCATCGTCGGCTGGATCGAGGGGCCGCTCGCCCTCGCCGCCGAGCTGCGCGGCGTGAACACGATCATGCTCGACTTCGGCGACGACCCGCAGTTCGCGCGCGATCTGTTGCGCTTCACCGCCGATGTCGCGTTGGCCTACGCGCCCGCGCAAATCGCCGCCGGGGCGGACACCATTGCGATGAGCGACGCCGCCGCGAGCCTCATCGGCCCCCAGATTTACGAGGAGTTCCTCTGGCCCGAGCAGATGCGCGTGATGGCGACACTGCGGGACAGGTTCCCGCACGTGCTGCGCCGCCTGCACATGTGCGGCCGCACCGATCCGCTGGCGCCGATGATGCGCGAGTTGCCGATCGACATCTATGAGATCGATTTTCCCGCCGACCTCCGCACCGTGCGCGAGCGGCTCGGTCCGGATAAGGTGATCGCAGGCAACGTCTCCACCATCACCGACCTGCTGCAGGGCACGCCCGAGCAAGTTTACGAGGCCTGCCGCCGCTGCCACGAGATTTGCGGGAGCGCCCATATCGTGAGCGCGGGTTGCGAGATGTCGCCGCTCACGCCGCCCGAAAATCTTCGCGCGATGATGGCCTACGCGCGCGACCACAAACCGGGCAAATTGGGCTGACGGGCCGGAGCTCATGGGGTGAAAGAGGAGTTTAGTTGAGAGACAAGTGGTCGATGAAAATATCCTCAAAGCCGGGCTGCTGATTGAGCTCGATGGATTCCATGTTGGCGCAGACCGCCTTCATCTCGGCCAACAAGCTACGGTCGTTGAGGACGAGAAAAGCCCCGGCCAACGAGGAGTTGCCCATCACTTGAATCTGGTCGGGGCGGAAACCCGGCAGCAGGCCGCAACCCACGGCATGATCCAGTGACAGGTGCATCCCAAAGCCGCCGCACAGGTAGAGCGTCTTCACGTCGGCCGGTTTCGTATCCAGCAATCCGAGCAAAACCTCGATGCCCGCGGCAATCGCCGCCTTGGCCTGTTGCAACCGGGAAATATCCACCTCGGACACCCAGACCGGACCGGAGACGCCATTCGGGTGCAGCCGCAGGCGCCGCCCGAACTCATCTTTCTCCGACCGCACTCCGGGCTGCTGCAGAAAGTCGTCCGCAAACCGGCCGTTGCGTTGCAAAGCGCCGTTGCGCCGCCCCCCCCAGAGAAAATCCACGTAGGCGGAACCGCAAATACCCACCGGCCGCGTTTCGCCGCCGATGATCTGCAGGTTCACCGCGTAAGGATCGCGGCTCATGGTGATGCGCTCGATCGCGCCTTTGATGCCCCGCGTGCCGCTGGTCAGGCCCGCGCCTTCGAACGCGGGACCGGCCGCGGTCGCGGTGCCCACCAGCCGGTCGCCGACCTTGGCGATGATTTCGCCATTGGTGCCGACATCCACGATGATCACCGGGCCCTCGCTATACTGCATGCCGGTTGCCACCACGCCGGCCGACAGATCCGCGCCAACATAAGCCGCCGGACCGGGCAGCAGGTGGACTTTCGCGCCCTCGCCGCCAAATTTCAGATTGAGCTCAGCCGGGGCGTAGGCGCGATGTTCCAGAAACGCGGGTTTGAATGGATACAAACCAAGTGGCGACGGGTCCACCCCGGCCAGCAGGTGCATCATCGTCGTGTTGGCGGCCACGGTCATGACGCCGAGATCGGCCGGAGTCAGCCGGGCGGCGGCACAGGCCTCCTCGATCAGCGGTTGGATCGTGTCCACCGCGATGGCTTTTTGCAGCTCGCCGACCGCGGCGGGATCCATGTGGCACATCTGGATGCGCGTCAGCACGTCCTCACCGTAGCGGATCTGGGCGTTGAAATCCGACGCCCCAGCCAGCACCTTGCCGGTTGCCATCTCCACGAGCACCAAGGCCACGGTCGTCGTGCCGATGTCCACCGCCGCGCCGTAGCACGCCGCCGGATCGATCGGGTTGCGGCCCCAAGGCACGTTAACCTTGAACTCCGCCACCACGGACGGCTCGTGCTTGAGCAGCGAGCGCGCGGGGATGACGACAGTCGTGTTCCGCCCTTCCACCAGATGCAGCTGGCAAGCGCGCAGGCGATCTCCGCAGGGGACGGATACGCCGTCCCGCGTTTGTTTGAGCTCGCCGCATTTCAAGCCGACCTCGCAGCCGCCGCACAAGTCGCGGCCGCCGCAACGCTTGTTCAGCGGGTAGCCGCGACTGGCCAACACCTCGGTCAAGGGCATGGTGAAGTCCTTGGCGGTCAGGCCCACGGCCTGGCTTTCCTCGGTGGTTTCAATCCGTAATTCGGTGTTCATGGAGCAAGCGTTCGGGTTCCGCGCGCATGATACTCTCGTCTCCGGTCAACCGGATGACATGGCGCGGCGGCACAATCAGAAAACGGCGTTCGTCCCAATCGCCCGCCAGCAAGGCGCGGAGCAAAGCGGGATCGCCCGGGATGCGGTTGAAGCCCCAACCCATGCAGGCGGCGCAGGCCTTGGTGTAGTCGGCTTCCTTCTCCGCCTCGCCCAGACCCAAGCCCACGTAGGTCGCGCGGTCGTAGTGCGCCAGCGCGGCCTTGTCGGTCCCGATCAAAAAATCAATTTCCTCCTCGTCATACTTTTCCGCATACTCGCGGCGCAAATGCGCCTCGCGGCCCGGCCCGGGCGAGGAATGGGCGCGAATCCAACCGGGGTTATACCAGTAGTTGGCCGGGTGCTCCTTCTGGTAATCCGCATACTTGTCCTTGTCGCCGAGGAAAAGCGTCACGCAATCATGCGCCCGCGTGATGATCAGCGGGCAGCGCTGGTGCCGCAAACTCTCCACCCCGCCACCGCACAACCCATAAACCAGCACGATCGCCTCGACCCCGGGCATCGCCTCCGCGCGTGTGATCGCCTGCTGCAACTCGCGCCGCAGAATGGCCGGCGTCTCGTGCAGCCCGGTCGGCAGAAACACCAGATCAACGACCTGCGACAAGTCCTTGGTGAAAGCGCGGACTTCCGGCTCGAGCACTGCACAGGAAACAACGGCGGTTTGAATATTTTGGGACATGGGGCGGACCATACGTGGCGGCGTCGCATCCTTCCGCACCACTATAGTTGCGCTATCGTAGCAGCCCTGTCATGCGCCTTCCATGTATGGTTTGAGACTTATTGTGTGCATAACGGGCAAACCGGCATCTTCGGATTTACTTTCTCCGCAACACCGCGCAAAAACCCGGCAGAACCTCCCCGCCTATGCCCCTCCTAAACGAACTATCCACCGCCATTATTGACGGCAAAAAGAACGACGCTGTGCGTATCACGCAGGCTCTGCTCGACGCGAAGACCGATCCCTCGGCCATCGTCGAGCAAGGGATGATCCCCGGCATGGCCGTGGTCGGCGAGCGTTTCAAAAACAACGAGATCTTCGTGCCCGAGATGCTCATCGCCGCCCGCGCGATGAAGGAATCGCTCAAGCTCGTTGAACCGATTCTGATCAGCTCCGGCATCAAGCCGAAATACACGAGCATCATCGGCACCGTGCAGGGCGACTTGCACGACATCGGCAAAAATCTCATCGCCACGATGTGGAAGGGGGCCGGCTTCAACGTGGTTGATCTCGGCACCAACGTCTCGCCGGAGAAATACCTCGCCGCCGCCCGCGAGCACAACGCCAACATCATCGGCCTCTCCGCGCTCCTCACCACCACCATGCCCGCCATGCGGACCACGGTGGATCTGCTGCGCAAATCCGACATGCCCCACGTGAAGATTCTGATTGGTGGCGCACCCATCACCCAGGCCTTCGCAGATGAGATCGGCGCCGACGGCTACGCCGCCGATGCCGGCACCGCGGTGGATGTGGCCAAGCGGCTGGTTAGCGCGGCCGCGTAGCGAGTCATCCAACACAACGGAGTGGGGCATGAAAAACCGCGCCATCTCCGATCCTTCCAAGGGGCGAACCACCAGTGCGCCCGCCATTATGCTGGCTATCCCCGCGGCCCGGTGCCGCCGCGCGGCATAACCCATTCCGCCAAAACCCTGCCCCCGCCTGAGCTTCATGCCCACCCAGCCCATCCCCCCCGTCCTGCCCAAGTGGCGCGGCACCATGAGTGATCGCGAACGGTTCCGCCGCCAAATGAACCACCAAACCGTGGACCGCTGCTTCAACATGGAGTTCGGCTACTGGGACGACAACTTCCGCCTCTGGCCGATGTTCCGCGACCACGGCATCACCAACAACGACGACGCCGATGTTTTCCTCAACTTCGACCGCACCGGCGTCATCAGCTCGCCCTGGATTCATCCCCCTTTCCCCGAGGAGGAAGTCTCGCGCAACGCCGAGACCCGCATCCTGCGTAACTGCGATGGCTTGTTGGCCGAGGTGCCGATCGACGGCCACGACACCATCCCCCACTTCCTCGACGCCACGGTCAAAACGCCCGATGATTGGAAACGCGTAAAAGCGGAGCGCT
>JADLBI010000295.1 GCA_020847775.1 Opitutaceae bacterium | reverse complement strand
TTGGGTCATTTGAGGTAGGGGCGGTTGTCCCCAACCGCCCGGTTCGCTCCCAAAGGACGGTTAAGGATAACCGTCCCTACCATTGCTTCCATGACATAGTCCAAAAGATTAGGGACTTTGGTATAACCCAGATGCTTGCCGGTGACTCGGGCGATAACGACGATCACCCCGCCGGTATCCGCTGCGACGCAATCCCCAGAACCTGCGGGCAGAGTCTGGCCGACGAAACTAAAAACCGGTCGTTGGGGCTGCGGTTCGGGCGAACGCGTCAGCTTTGCAAAAACCGGTCGGTGAGGCGGCGGTGCCAGGCGACGTCGCGCCAGTTGGCGAAGTGCGGCTGCAGGTAATTGTGCGGCGTCCAGCCCCACATGCCCGCGTCAATCGCGTCCTCCACGCTCCACGCCGCCCATTCGAGCAGCCAGCCCCAGTCGAGGTCCGGGCTGTCAAAGGCATACCACGCCGCCCAAGACTCGCTGGTCGTGAGCGGCATGCCGCGCTCGGCGGACCAGTCGACGAAACGCCGGAGTTTCGCCCGCTGGCGCTGGCGCAGCATCGGCGCAACGGCGGCGGCGGTCTTGCGGCAGCGGTCCGAGTAGTCGGCATGCCAGTCGGCGCGCTGAAAAAAAGAGGCCATGTGCTCGTGGAACTTCGTGCGCTGCGCCCAGCGGGCGTCGGCATCGGCGTAAAAATGCACGTCGAGGCAGTCCAGCTCCAGCGGCACGTCGAGCCAGCGCAGGTCGCCATGGATCGAGGCGGTGAAGCGCAGCTCGGGAAACTCGCGCCGCAAGAGCGCGAGCGCGGGATTGATTTCGGCGGCGATGGCGGCGGCCTGCTCGGTCGTGAACGCCCCCGCCGTCCCCCAATCGAGGCCGGTGCTTTTCTTCAGCCGGTCGAGGAACCCGGGGAAGAAATACGGCACCTCGTTGGCGAGATCGACATAGACGAGGCGGTCGAACCCGAAACGGCGCTGCCACGTGGCGAGCATCGCCGCCCACATCTCGGCGCCCTCGGTGTGGGTGGCTGGCACACGGAGGGGCGCGGGGCCCTTCATGGCGTGCGCGGGATCGAGGCCAAACCACCACGCGCTGAGCGTGTAGTGCAGCGCGGGGCGCGCGAGGAGCTGTTCCATGAACTCGATCAGCCAGCGGCCGGCCGGCGCGGTGACCGCGGTGTTCCAGCACCACGGCTGGTAGGGAGACTGCGGGTCCGGCCAATGCAGCTCGCGGTCGGGCTGGCCGAGGTCGAGCCACTGCGGCATCGGGTCGAGCCGCACGGTGTTGTAGCCGCGCTCGACCGTCTCATCGAGCACGCGGCCCCAGTCGGCGAAGCTCCCGCCTGGCCCGTGGCGCAAGAGATACGCCTGGTCCCACATCGCGAGCGTGAGCCGGCGCGGTGCGAGCTGCTCGCGCGGATCGTAGCGGTCGATCAGCGGGCGCGCGGCGACGGTAGGGCGAATCGAGGAAACCTGGGCGGGCATGTCCATGGCGAAAGCACCCGTCACCGTAGCCCCACGGCCCGCCAGTGTCGAGGGCAAGCGCCACGCCTGCGGCCTGACCCCGGCGGTTTGGATCGAGGCGAATGTTCGTAATACGAACATTCACGCGATTGTTTTGATGTAGCCCTCGGGTGAGCACGTGACGTCAATGTTCGTAATACGAACATTTGGTGCGCTCAACCGTGCGGACGACGACTGCGCTCGCGCCAGCCCGCCGCCCGGGCCTGACGATACCGGCCAGCCATTTGTGGCCGGTCTAGCGGCTGATCTTGAAATCCGCGCACAACTCCGTGCGCGTGAAGCGGCCACTGGCCGCGAGACTGACGAACGGTAGCTTCTGTTCCATGAGGATGACTTGGTGTTATGGTCTTCCACGGCATAGTGCCGCAGAGTGTAACCTATCACTCCGGATTAAGTGTTACCCATCTCGCCGGTTCGGACCAGTGGACGTTCGTTGACAAAATAACCGCTCCTTTCGGGAGGATACCCTTGCGCCTCAGATTCTGTCCGATGAGTCTGAGTCAGACCTCCAATCCAAGCATGGGAGGATTCCATCCAGTCCCATGCTGCCAAGCCTTCCATACACACAAGCGCACGAAATCCGCCGCCTGACTCCATGAAACTCGCAGCCATTGAAACCCCCAGAAGTCGCCAGGAGGAACTCGGTCAGTTCCTCACCGCGGCGCCTGTGGCGGACTTCATGGCTTCGATGTTCGGCCCTCTGCCGCGCACCGTGCGTCTGCTTGACGCCGGCGCCGGGGCAGGCTCGCTCACCTCGGCTTTCGTCTCACGCTGCTGCGAAAGCCGCGACGACGTTCGTATCATCGAAGCGACCCTCTACGAACTCGACGGCGAAATTTTGGACACCTTAGCCGAGACGATGCGTGAATGCGAACAGCGGTGCGCCGAAGCGAACATCCGCTTCACTTTCACCATTCATGCTGCCGACTTCATTCAGGAAATGTCAGCGCGTCTCGCAGGCGATTTGTTCGACACGTATCCCCCCACCTTCGATGCGGCCATCGTGAATCCGCCCTATCGAAAAATCGGCATCGATTCCGCCGAGCGCCGCGCGCTTCGTTCCATCGGCGTCGAAACCAGCAATCTCTACACCGGCTTCATCGCGCTCATCCAGCGATTACTCGTCCCCGGGGGACAAATGGTCGGCATCACTCCGCGCAGTTTTTGCAACGGCCCTTACTTCCGTCCGTTCCGCGAGGACTTCTTGATGCACCTAGAGCTGCGCCGACTTCACGTCTTCGAATCCCGCCAAGCCGCCTTTCGCAACGACAGCGTCCTGCAGGAAAACATCATCTTCCATGCCGTGAAGGGTTGGAATCAACCCGCCGAGCTCACCATCTCCAGCAGTAGCGGCGAGCCTGGCGACGCCATCACCGAAACCGTTTTCCCCTTCACCGAGATCGTCCATCCACGTGACCCGGAAAAGTTCATCCACATCCCGTCGGCGGCCAGCCATGCTACAGCCAAGGAAACGATGGACGGCCTCCGCACCAGCCTCGCTTCGCTTGGGCTTACCATCTCCACCGGACGCGTCGTGGACTTCCGGCTCAAGGACGCCCTGCGCAAGGAACCCGGGCGCGACACCGTGCCTCTGCTCTACCCCTGCCACTTCAACGGCGGCACGGTTCACTGGCCCAAGTCCGATGCCCGCAAACCCAACGCCATTCTCGACAACGACCAGCCGCGCCCTTGGCTCGTGCCTTCTGGCGTCTATCTGCTCACGAAACGTTTCACGTCGAAAGAAGAGCGTCGCCGCCTCGTCGCCTGCCTGTTCGATCCAGACGAAGTTAAAGCCGAGTGGGTCGGCTTCGAGAATCACCTGAATTACTTCCACGTCAGCGGACATGGCTTGGAGCGCACCTTGGCCCTCGGCCTCTTCGCCTTCCTGAATTCCACGGGCGTTGACCAGTATTTCCGGCGTTTCAGCGGGCACACGCAGGTGAACGCCACCGACCTGCGCACTTTGGCCTATCCCGACCGGGACACTCTCGAAGCGATGGGCCACGAAGTGAAATCCTTCGACCTTTCGCAGGACGAAATCGACCAACTCGTCACCAAGCACCTTCATGCCTGCCGCTAAACCCAACCGCAAAGCCGCCGCCCGGAAAAAGCGGCTCGCCGAAGCCATAGAGGCGCTCACCGCTTTGCAGTTTGGGCCGCAGCAACGGAATGAAACCGCCGCCTACACGTTGCTCGCCTTGCTCGACCTTCAGCCAGATGCCCCATGGGCCGACGCGCAGGCTCCTTTGCGTGGCATCACCCCAATCATCGACTTCATCGCGACCGCTTACGGCAACCGCTACGCGCCCAACACGCGCGAAACCATCCGCGACGACGCGGTGAAATTCTTCGTCGAAGAGGGCCTGCTGCTGCGCAATCCCGACGCCCCCAACCGCCCGACCAACAGCGGCAAGACTGTCTATCAAATCGAACCGGCCGCCCTCGCGCTCTTCCGCGCATTCGGGACCGCGAAATGGACGCCGACCTTGGCTCGCTATCTCGTCAGCCGTGAAACGATCAAACACGAGATCGCCCGCAAGCGTGACCTCGCCCGCGTGCCCGTCACCTTGCCCGACGGTTCCCAAGTCGCTCTCTCGCCCGGCGGACAGAATCCGCTCATCAAAGCCATCATCGAACACTTCTGCCCCGCCTTTGCTCCCGGCGGTGTGGTCTTCTACATCGGCGACACAGAAAACAAATTCGTTCATCTGGAAACCGCAGGCTTGGCCTCGCTCGGCGTCACCTTGGATTCCGCCGCCAAGATTCCCGATGTCATCGTCCACGACACCCGGCGCAACTGGCTCCTGCTCATCGAAGCCGTCACCAGCGCCGGTCCGGTGGATGGCAAGCGCCGCAAGGAACTGAAGGATCTCTTTGCTGGCTGCAAAGCGGGCCTCGTCTTCGTCACTGCCTTCGAGAACCGCCTCACCATGCAGGCCTTCGTCTCGCACATCGCGTGGGAATCCGAAGTCTGGATCGCCGAAGACCCCGACCACATGATCCACTTCAACGGCGAGCGGTTCCTCGGGCCGTATCCGGACGTGATGCCGACAAAATCGTCCAGTTCTGTTGCCAAATGATATCCCGTTCCCAAGCTTCCCTGCGCGACGCGCTACCGCCAAAGTTCTTTAGTGGAGAGTTGAGTGCCCGGGAAACGAACACCGAAAGGATGTTGCTGCATGATTGACCCGATGATCTCGCTAGCGTTTGCGGTTTACTCTAACAAGGGTGCCTACGCTCTTTTGCTCGGGTCAGGAATATCTCGCGCTTCGGGCATTCCAACCGGCTGGGAAGTCATCCTCGACCTTGTCCGCAAGGTCGCAAAACTTGAGGGAGAAAATTGTGAACCAGATCCAGCCGACTGGTTCCGGAATAAGCACAAAGCAGAACCAGATTACAGCAAGCTTCTTGATGAAATCGCGAAGTCCCCCACAGAACGGCAACAACTACTCCGTGGCTATTTTGAACCGACTGATGACGAGCGAAGTCAAGGGCTGAAACTTCCAAACGCGGCACACAAGGCGATAGCACAGTTGGTTGTGGCGGGTTACTTGCGCGTCGTCATAACGACGAACTTTGACCGGCTGATGGAAATGGCGCTCGAAGAGGTTGGCGTTGCGCCCACGGTTATTAGCACGACGGATCAACTTTCGGGTGCGCTGCCTCTACCACACTCGGGGGTGACGGTAATCAAACTACATGGCGATTACCTCGACACACGGATCAAGAATACCGAACTGGAACTAGCCACATACGACAAGGCGCTGGACGTAATGCTGGACCGAATTTTCGACGAATATGGGCTGATTGTCAGCGGGTGGTCCGGTGCTTGGGATCTCGCACTTCGTGCAGCATTCGAGCGCTGTCCAAATCGCCGCTTTACCACCTTTTGGACCACAAGATCGCCGCTGAGCGAAGTATGCAAGAAGCTGGCCGAACATCGCCAAGCGGCGGTGCTACAAATCAAAGACGCCAATCAACTTTTCGAGGAGCTACGGGCGAAAGTACAGGCACTCAGGGACATGGCTGCGCCACATCCACTGTCGGCGAAGATGGCTGCTGCAACGGTGAAGCGGCATCTCGTTGATCCTTCTGCTAAGATTCGTCTGCGAGATCTCGTCCACGAAGAGACGGAAAAGCTGTTTGCTGAAATCAATGCTCAGGCTTTCGCCGCCCAAGCCCAGCATCAGCCGGCGGCAGAGCTCATCAAGCGTGTGGAGAAGTATGAAGCCTGCTGCGAAACATTAATATCGATTTTCGTGACCGGCTGCTACTGGGGTGATCCCGACGCATGCAAGCTTTGGGTTTCATCACTTCAGAGAATTGCCAATCCTACTGATAGCGGCGGCGGTTTAGTTTATCTGTTAAAGCTGCGTCGATACCCAGCACTGTTATTACTTTACAGTGCCGGTTTGGCGGCGGTTGCAGCCGGAAACTACGCCACTCTGGCTGCGGTCCTCACGAAGTCGAAAGCTCGAGACGACCAGAACAAGAACGAAGCAATCTGCTCGGTAGTATACCCAATTGCAGTTAACGAGCAGGACGTCTGGAAAATGATGCCAGGACTCGAACGCCGACATACACCCGTCAGCGATCATCTCTTCAAGAAATCGCGCGAGCCACTACGGGAGTTTCTTCCCCGCGACGAGGACTATCAGGATGTGTTCGACCGTTTTGAATATCTACTTGGACTGGCCCATGCCGATTTGAACCGTTGGGGAGCTGAAAACGGTTGGTGGGGGCCGGTTGGCTGCTTCGCTTGGAGGGGAAGGCGCTTTGACCAAGGAGATCGAACTGCACAAAAAATTGGTGCCGAGATTGTGGCCGAAGGAGTGAATTGGCCTCTACTGAAGGCGGGCTTGTTTGGCGGCTCGCTTGAGCAACTGAATACGGCGAAAGCCAAGTTCGACGCCTTTCTTGGGTGTGTTCACTATTTCTAACACCAAACGCTTCTAGCTAAAAAACATAGACTTGCGGGAGAGGGAGCGGGAGTCTGGCCGTTGTTTAAGGATTTTTGGCACAAGGCACACAACTCGGGAAACGGTGCAGGCTAATCCCCTGTTCAGCTCTCAGACCATCTGTTACCTATGCCCCCGGTTCATCCCTACTGGCCACTGACCGCCATTTGGTTCCCGGAATGGAGTGACGTGCTGGCGTAAGCTTCGTTGCCTGCGGGGGCGCAGGCCGAACACCGGCGAGAAATCACCCGACTATTGCGCCATTGAAAAGCAAGGGAGGAGTCACCTGCAATCGGATGCTAAGGCCGTGTCCAGCGGGTTCAGCCATTTGACGCTTTTGAAGCGGGAGAAATCGGCGTCGGTGGAGCAATGGGTGCAATTGTGTTCGACGGCCAGCGCGGCCAAATGGGCGTCGGGCACAAGGTTGACGGTGGCGCGACCCTCGGCAGGCTGCAGCCACTGGCTGAACCGGACGTGACGGTTGCCGCCTTTAACCGCCAAGACCCGCTACCAATTGATCCCTTGGCTGAACTTGACGGACACAACTTTGGGAAGGCGACCCAGGGGCAAAATAGGTTGGGCGGAGGTGGCGTTTTCGGGCGTGGTCCGGGGGGCGTCGGGAAATTGTCTTGTGTCATCAGCCCGGCTCTGCCTTGCTGCGGGTCTCGTTAGAGAAAACGTTAGATGACAGGATCTGGTGAGTCGTTAGCAGGGCAAGTGCTCTAGTGTGATGATTTCGAAACCCAAGGTGGGAACGGAACTGGCAGCGGACGGAGGATCTACGAATCATCAGATGAGCAACTCCAAACTGTATGTGGGCAACCTGCCCTTCAAGGCTAGCGAAGACGATCTGCGCGCCCACTTCAGCCAATACGGTTCCGTGACCGACGTTTACGTCGCCATGGACCGCATGACCGGCCGGCCCCGTGGTTTCGCATTCGTGACCATGGCCACGCCCGAAGAATCCAAACTCGCCGCCGAGAAACTTAACGGCACCGAGTTCGACGGCCGTCAATTGACCGTCAACGAAGCCCGTCCGAAGGAAGACCGCCCGGCTGGCGGTGGTTTCGGTGGCGGCGAGCGTCGCGGCTTCGGCGGCGGCGGTGAACGTCGCGGCTTCGGCGGCGGCGGCCGTGGTGGTTTCGGTGGCGGTCGTGACCGCGACCGTGGCGACCGCGATCGTTACTAAACGCCCAATCGGTTAGTAATTCAACTTTCAGGGGCGGAGCCTGAGTTCAGGCTCCGCCCTTTTTTTGCGATTTTTGTAACGTTACTGAAACATGTCCTTCAAAGCACTTCATCTCTCGGAGCCCGTCATGCGCGGTATTCAAGCCGCCGGGTATGCCGATCCCACGCCCATTC
>JADLBI010000294.1 GCA_020847775.1 Opitutaceae bacterium | reverse complement strand
CGGTGACCATGCGCGGCGCCTGCTTCACGTAGAAATCCGATTTGTAGGACAACCCGTGACCCCAGATGTGGCAGTCGCCCTCCTTCGGCTCGTTCTGATCGTAGGTGACGGGCGAGTAAGGCGAGGTCGGCACGTAAGGTGTCAACGGCGCGTGCTGATGAACCGTGTTTTTCAACACCTCTTTGCTGAGCCGGTTGTGGCGATACGCGGGATAATCGAAACTGTTGTCGGCCAGCACATCGTTCTCGTTGTCGCCAAACCACGCGATGACGCACGCGAACTTCCGCAGGCGGCGCACTTGATAAACCGCCTCGCGCCGCGCCTCCTCCAGAAACGCGAGGTCCTGCGGGTAGCAGCCGCAGGCGAACATGAAGTCGTGCGTGATCAAGATGCCCAGCTCATCGCACCGCGCGTAAAACCCGTCGCGCTCATACACGCCCCCGCCCCACACGCGCATGGCGTTGATGTTGGCGTCCTTCGCAGCCGCGAGCAGCTGGTCGTAGCGCGGCTGATCCACGCGGCAGAACATCGCGTCCGCCGGCGTCCAGTTCATGCCCTTCATGAAGATTTTCTTGCCGTTGATCGCGAAGACAAACGAGGTGCCGCCGTCGGCGTCGGGCTCCTGCATCAGGCGCACGGTGCGGATGGCGAAACGGCCCGCGCGCTCGTCCAAGGTTTTACCTCCACCCGTCAACTTCGCGCTCCATTCATAGAACGGCTGCGCGCCGTGGTTGTGCGGCCACCAGAGCTTGGCGTCGGGCACGGTGAACCGCGCCACCGCGCGGCCGTTGCTCGGATCGTGGTCAATGACGAGTGTGCGCGGCTGCCCCGCCACGGTGAGTTCGCAGGTCGCCGCGCCGGGCGCGCCGTGATTGTGCCGCAACTCCACGAGCGCCTCGAGTTCCGCACTGCCGTCGGCGTGGAGCGCGAGGGTCGAAATCGTGACATCATCAATCTCCACGGCGCCCACCAGCATCCATGACACCGGTTTCCAGATGCCGATGGTGACTAGGCGCGGCGAGATGTTCCACCCGTAGCAGGACTGCGACTTGCGCACCTGCAGACGCGTAACTTGCCCGTAACCACGCACCTCTGGGGTGTGGGCGCGGCCCGGCGGAAACAGCGGCGCGCCGAGGCAAACCTCGAGCCGGTTCACCTCGCCAAGCTTCATCTGGTCGGTCACGTCGATCCGCAGCGGCGTGAACATGGTTTGATGGCGTCCCAACTCCTTGCCGTTGAGAAAAATCGTGGCGAAGACATCGAGCCCCTCGAAGAGCAGGTGCAGCCGCTGGCCCACGCCCGGCATGGGCGGTGTGACTTCGGCGCGATACCACCAGTCCATCTCTTCCATCCAGCGGATGTGGTCGTGGTTTAGACCGTAGAACGGATCGTCGATCAGTCCCGCGCGCGGGTAGTCCAGATGCACGTCACCCGGCACTTGGGCGGGCACCCAGCGCTCGGCGAGCTTCGATGCCGAACAGGCCTGGGTCGGGCCTAGATTGGGCTCGGCGTGCATGACCTGCCAATCGGCGGTGAGAGGAAGGGTTTGTTTCATGAATGGTAGAGGAAAATCGTCGGCAGCACACCGCGTCTCAACGCAGCGAGACAAGCGCAAAGCTGAACATCGGCCTTAACCACGAATGCACACAGATTCACTTTGATAAATTTCAGTTCAGAATCTGTGACCATTCGGGTCCATCGGTGGCTAACATTGTTTGGGATTATTCGTGCGGATTCCTGCCTATTCGAGGTTTCACGATATCGCGCATCACGGTTAGCTGCTCAGCATCCGCACGCGCCGGTCCTTCCGCGGAAACTGCAGCGTCACGACGGTACCGGTGCCTTCCTTGCTCTCGATGCCGATCTGCCCGCCGTGCCCGCGCATGATGCGCTGCACCACCATCAGGCCGAGCCCGTGGCCGCCGGGTTTGGTCGTGTGATAGGGTTGGAAGAGCCGCGTAAGGTCCTCCTGCTTGATGCCCGCACCACTGTCGGCAATGGCGAGGTAGACGTTGTCATCATCCGTGCGGGCCTTGATCCGCAGGCGCCCACCGGGCTGCATCGCCTCGACCGCGTTTTTAATGAGGTTGAAGAAAATCTGTTTCACCTGGTTGCGGTCGGCCATCACCAGCGGCAAGTCGTCGCGCGTCTCGGCCTCGACGCTGATGCCGCGGTCGGCCAGTTCGCGTTGCTGAAAGGAAAGCACCTCGGCCAACACCTCCGACAGCTGCGTCTCGCGCAAGTCGGGCGGCTGCGGCCGGATCGCCTCGAGAAAATTGGTGATGATACCATCGAGCCGCTTCACCTCGCCCTCGCAGATGCGCACCGATTCGGCCACCGCGTCGGCCTCCTTCGAGGCTTTTAGTTTTTTTAATTTCCGGTTGATGAGCTGTAGGTGGATGGTGAGCGAGTTGAGCGGGTTGCCCAGCTCGTGCGCGACCCCGGCGGCGAGCAGTAAAATGGACGACGTGCGCTCGTTCTCGATGCGCTCCTCCGTGCTCTGCTTGGCACTAGTGATGTCGGATAAGATGACCGCGAACCGGCGGCCGCCCGCCTGCTGGGCGCTAAACGGCACCATGTAGAGCTGCACCGTGCGCGACTCTGGATAGGTCAGCTCAAACTCGCGCGTGACCACGGGCATCACCGCGCCCTCATCCATCGCGATGCCGAGTGATGCTCGCAAACCGGGTACGAGCCGCCAAAGGGTCTCGCCCGCCAGCTCGTTCGCACCCAGCCCGATCAACCGGTGCGCGGCGCGGTTGGCGTACTCGATTTCGCCGTCGAGGGTGATAACGAGCACGCCCTCCTGCAGCGTGTTGAAGATATCCTCAAACAAGCCGCGTTCGCGCGCGAGCCGCTGCACGAGATTCGCCAGATTGACCGAGTCCAGTGTGTCGAGGCGGCCGAGCACGCGGTCGAGCGAGGAGTGCTTTTTCGGGGGCATCGGCGGCCTTTGTGCACGAGGTGGGTCGCGCGGTCAACGCCGCCGCTAAACCTCCTCGCCGGCCTGTTCATCCGCCTGCGTCTCGGACCAGAAATCCACCTGATTGGGGTCCACGCGCTGCGCGAAGAGCTTGCGCAAAAACACGTCGCGATGGTGCCGTGTGCGGCCGAGCCGCCGCAGCACCTCGCGGTGTTCCTCCGTGCCGTAGCCCTTGTGCTGGGCGAAGCCGTAGCCGGGCACCTGCGCGTCCAGCGCCACGAGCATGCGGTCGCGCGTGACCTTGGCGATGATCGACGCCATCGCGATGCACAGCGAGCGCGCGTCGCCCTTCACCACCCCGGTATGCGGATAGGGAAAGTGCCACAGGGCAAGCCCGTCCACGAGGATGCGTGCGGAGACCGTGGGTTGAAATTGAGCGACTTCCTCGGGGGTCGAAAACAAGTCCGGCTCGCGGTTCTGCCTAAACGCCGACGGCGGGTAAATCCCCTCGAGGGCGCGGCGCATCGCGAGCTTGGTCGCGCCGAGGATATTGAGTTGCGCGATGTCGTCCACCTCGCCGACGCCGAAATGCGCGTGGATGCGGCCCTCCGCCGCCAGCGCCTCAAAATCGGCCCACAACGCCTCGCGCTCCTCCGGCGTGAGCTGCTTCGAGTCGTTGATGCGGCCGGCGTGGCTGACCGCCCAGCGGCCCTCCAGAAATTCGCGGTTCACCAAAACCGCCGCCGCCACGACCGGGCCGGCCAGCGCGCCGCGCCCCGCCTCGTCCACGCCGATGAGGCTCTCATGACCCGCGATCTGTTTCAGATCAAAGGCGCGGAGTTGACGTCGCTTGGCCATGGGGCATTTACGGGCACAACACGCCTCACCACTCCTGCTTGGGCGGCGGCGGTTTCAGGGGCAGCTCGTCGAGCTTGCCCGCAGCGGAAACGACTTCAT
>JADLBI010000293.1 GCA_020847775.1 Opitutaceae bacterium | reverse complement strand
TTCATGTCCTTGGTCGGACGGGTCATGGTATTTTCCTTCATCGGTGGTTTTTGGCTTCTTCACCCAACCACCTACCATGATCCGTCTTTTTGCTGAACTCTTCGGACACTACCTGCAGGATTTTAGGTTGTTCCTGCAACTGCAAAGCTGTACTCCTCGCCATACCCCAGCAATGCCCCCGCATTCTCCAACCCCAACCCAAACCCGTAAAACTGCACCCAGTGCAGCTGAATAGCACTGTTAGGCAGAAAAAGAATGAACGAATTCGGAGCTCAACTGTCTTTCTTTGCGCATGTATTCAAAATCTACTTCGACCATAGAGTCCTTACGCAAGCCGATTTCCCGTGTCGTAGCCGTCGCTATGATCGCCTTCGCACTACTAACCATACCTCAAACATTCGATACATTAGTTGGAGAATCGATGGAAATCACCGGATTTGCCTTCCTGATAGTCGCTGCTTTAGGACGGGTATGGTGCAGTATTTATATTTCCGGTCGAAAAGATAAGGTTCTATGTGTTGACGGGCCTTATCAGCTTTCTCGGAATCCACTATATTTTTTCTCATTCCTTGGCGTCATTGGATTTTCCCTTGCCCTGCAAAGCCTAATTATTCTGGGCATTACTTCGTTTATATATCTTTTTTATTATAGATATATCATAAGAAGCGAGGAGTTGCGACTGATTTCATTATTTGGAACGAATTACATCGCTTATTGTGATGCAACCCCGCGTTTTTTTCCGGCTTTACGAGCACCGAACAAAATTGAATTATATCCAATTAATCCTAAAATAATTGAACGAGCACTTAAAGAAGTTGTATGGTTCCTTTTCGCAATACTTGCGATTGAGGTTGTCGAGGTGATCCACGCTAAGGGACACCTTGTTCTGCTCACCTTACCATTTTAAGAAACTGAGCCTAACAAATAGATGGAGCCAATGCGATTGCTTGTCACAGATCCTGCTTCGCAGGCTCTGCGCCAAGCAACCGCATGGCTCATCACGACGTTCGGCAGACGAAGCGCCCCGTTGATGATAGCAGCGATGCGCTCGGGGTCGTTGCGCTTCTGCTCCACTATGTCCTTCAGCGCCCCGATTGCATCGCGTAGCGCATCAATTTCTGCGTCCTTTTTATCGAGGGCGAGCTGGATTATTTGAGCCAGTCGCTCCTCGGTCGAGTGCTCTTGCCGCGTATAGACACAGAACTCTTTCGCGGCTTCCAGAGCTGCCGAACCCGCCGCCAGTGGCAACGAGCCTTGCGGCTCGTTGCTCGGACGGTCGTCCGGCCGGTGTGTAGTTGTTTCACGGTCACTCATTGTTTTCCTTTCGGGCTCGCGCCACATCTGGGTCGTTAGCAGAAATCAGCCCATCGGGATCAGCGTGGTAGTCGGTCTTTATCTCAAAGCGCGGCGACTGGTCGACCGACTTTGGAACCGGCCGATACACAATGCCAATTGGAAGCCTCCAGCCGGTGTCGGCGTCATCGGCCCACACCGGGAGGTCTCCGTGTTTTGCGATTAGTTCATTCAGGCGTGCGATTACTTGGCTCGCTCGTGGGCCGTTTTTTAGGTCGGTGCTCATGGTAGAAAAATCTGCTAACAAGCGATTAGAGACAACGGCGTTACTGTCCGTCCTTTTGTTCGGATGTCTGTCCTCGCCGTGTCTCACTCGCGGCGTTCGGCAGAATCGACCAGCGGGCCAGTTCGTCACGGGCGTCTTTTTCGTATCGAAAGTCTTTGATTAGCGCGTTCAGGCACCAGTGGCACAGAGATTGCCCCTTGCTGTTTATGTGTGCCGCCTCGTTCCTGCACGGCTTTATTGCTTCACAGCGACGTGCCGAACCAGTCGATACAGCATCAACGCGCCTCACTGCATGTTCTTCGGTAGGTGCAGCTACGCGCGTGCCGTTGAGTGTATCCATAGCGATACGGGCTGCTTCATCAGGAGTGTATTGTGCGGGTAGTTCGCTCATGTTGCTTTTCCTTCTGCGCTCGTCGGCGCGTTGCTGATCTTGACGTTCGGCAAAAGCATCTTTTCCACTTCATGGGTGATTACATCAATCCAGCGCGTCAGGTAATCCGCAGCGCAATGCGAAGAGGTGGCCCGATGGACAGCACGCGGCTTGAGTTTGTCTGCACCAAGTGCGGAAAGAAGATTTCTCTCACATTGCGTGAGGCGCAGAAGGGCGTGAAGGCGGCGTGCCCGAAGTGCGGATCCGACACGCTGGCGCGCGTTAAGAAGGATTCCGAGGGCAAGGGCTAACTTCTGTATGCGAGAAGAAGAGCCGAACCAGCCGTCAGAGCCAATGACCCCCGCTGCGCCTTTGTCCTTTGATCGCTGCCGTTTTCGAGCGGTGGTCATGGCTCACCTTTAACGTTAGCCGACAAGTCATGAACTTATCGCGCCCCATTCTAGTCGTCGCCGCATTGGCATTCTCCCTTCTCGCGCCAACCTCGTTCGCGAAGACTGAAGAATACAAGAAGCTCACGTTTGATGAGTTCTTTGCCGGAAGCGTCGCATCAATTCCGTTATCCTTGGATATACCCAGCCAGTATTCGTATTCCGAAGCTGCGTCGAGTCGTGCGACCACGTATTCCTATTGGATGCGGGCCGATGAAGTCGCGCGCGCCGTCAAGACACAGGATCTCCCTTCCAAGACCGGATACATCTACGGGAAGCTGACGCCGAACGAAGCGTATGACCGGAGCACCGGCAAATTTACGAGCGAAGGTCAGCTCGAAGCCCAAATTGCCCAAGCCGGCACGGAATTCTAAAGGGGTCACGCTTTAATGTTTTCATTCAGCTTCCGCAGCAGGCTGGACGCAGCCCCACTTGGCGCAACGCCTCGTAGCAGGCGATGCCCGCCGCCGTCGAGAGATTCAGCGAACGCAGCTTCGAATTCGCCTGCGGTATAGTCACACTGTGCGCGTCGCCGATCTCCGCGTGCAGCCACTCCGGCGCGCCGTGGCCCTCGTTGCCAAACACCAGCCCGTCGCCGTCAGCAAAGCCCGCATCCCAGAAGCTCCGACGCGACTTGGTGGTGAACAGCCACAGCCGTCGCGGCGCCGACGCGCTGGCCCGGAACGCCGCCCAGTCCGCGTGCTCGTGCACATCCAGCTCCCGCCAGTAATCCATGCCCGCCCGGCGTAGATTCTTGTCGCTAATCTCAAACCCCAGCGGATGGATCAGATGCAGGCGCGACTGCGTGAGCGCGCACATCCGGCCAATGTTGCCGGTGTTGGGCGCGATCTCGGGCTGAAAGAGCACCACATGCAGCATGACTTCAGCCGATGCGCAGGCCCTGATTATCGGCCAGAAGGACCATTGTCTCGCAGGCCTGCTTGGCGGTCGTGAACACGCCGCGCATCGCCGCCATGACCACTTCGGCATTTTCGCGGCGTGCCACGCACATCACGCTGGAGCCGCTACCACTCAGCCAACCGGTCAACGCGCCCGCCTGTATGCCTGCCGCGATCGCCGCCGCTGCGCCCGGGATTCCGGGCAATCGATAGGGTTGATGCATGAAATCACTCACCGCATGGCGGAGCCGTTCATAATCGCCCGACATCATCGCGGCGACGAAATAGGTCCCGCTGTTAATGCTGCGCACCGCGTCGAAATACGGTAGCTTGGCCGGCAGCGTCCCGCGCGAAGTGTGCGTGGACACCTCCATTAATGGCGAGGCCGTGACAAATACCAACTCGTCCGGCACCTCAATGCGCACGGTGTCGATATAGGCACCGGTCGCCGGATCCGATCGCGCCACGCAAAATCCACCGAGCACGCCCGCCGCGGCGTTGTCGGGGTGCCCTTCCAGTTCGCTCACCCATGCGACCAAACGCGGCTTCGTCAGTCCGGTGCCGCTCAAGCTGTCCAGCGCAGCGAGAATGCCCGCGCGCACGGTCACACTCGAACCCAAACCGCGGGTGGCCGGCACCTCGCCGTCGATGCGATAGTCGAAACCAAACGCGCGTTGGCCCGTGTGCTTGAAAAATAAGGCGGCCGCCTCCTCCACCATCGCTTGGGCCCGGCTATCGGCTGGCCGCACCGGCTTGATGGCATCCGCCGTCCGTGCGACTGTGATGCGATTGGCGATGTTGACCGCCATGCCCAGCGTGTCGAAGCCCGCGCCACAATTGGACGTGCTGCCGGGGACGGTGATGGTGACGGTGGCTGGTGTGCTCATGCGCGCGAGTGCTTCATCTCTTTGTCGATTTCGCGTTGCTGCACCTGCTTTTTCACGGTTTCCCGCTTGTCAAACAGCTTCTTGCCGGTGCACAGCGCCATCTCCACTTTGACCAACGCATCCTTGAAATACAGGCGCAAAGGGATGAGTGCGCGTCCTCCCGCCTCCAACGCTTGGGCGATTTTGCGCACTTGATGGCGGTGCAGAAGCAGCTTGCGGATCCGGCGTGCGTCGTGGTTGTGGATATTGCCGAAAGCGTAGGCTTCGATGTGCGCGTTGTGCAGCCAGAGCTCGCCTTTTTCGCAGCGCCCAAACGCGTCGTTGATCTGCGCGCGGCCGTTGCGGATGGATTTCACCTCCGTGCCGCGCAACATCAGCCCGGCCTCGAAACGTTCGTCCACGAAGTAATCGCGCAGCGCCTTGGCGTTGCGGATTTCGGTGTATCGGGACTTGTCTTGGGCTTTGGCCGACATGGCTTCAACAATAAGGGCACAAAAAAGCGGCTCCGGCAATCGCGGGGCCGCTGGGACTGAAAATCAAAGTGCCGCGCTCAGTTGACGCCCATCTCGTGGCTGATCTTGCCTTCGATGATCTCGCGCAGAGCCAAATCCTCGGAGGTGAGCTTCTCGAGCGACTCAACCAGCGGACGATTGCCCCGCTTGAGCTGCTTGACGCGATGCGAAACCACGTTGATCAGCAAATTCGGATCGGGTATAACTTTAAGTGCGTCCTTGATGTAGTCGTCTCTCATGACAGTGTGGTGGCGGATGTGAAACTGGCGATAGGTAGGTCAAAGCCCGGCCGCGTCAAGGGCATATTCCCGCTTGCGGCCCCGCTCACCCGGTAAAATTCTATCTCATGCTCATCGCTTGGACCACCGTCAGCCGCCGGGCCGAGGCTGAGACGATCGCCCAAACCGCCGTCGCCCAAGGCCGTGCCTCGTGTGTGCAAATCGACGGCCCCATTGCCTCGGTTTACTGCTGGGAGGGCCATGTCGAATCAGTCGAGGAATACCGGCTGACCTTCAAGCTGCTGCCAGAACAGGCGGAGTCGTTGGAACAGTTGGTCCACAAGCTACACCCCTACGAAACCCCCGAGTGGATCGTGGTGCCCGCCAGCCATGTTAGCGAAAAATACTTGTCATGGGCCCGGGCAACGCCTAACTCGTCACCCCTTTAGCGAGAAACACTTCCAACGATTTAAGCCATGTCACAGCACAGCAGCCTCCAAGGTTCCAAAGGTATCGTCATTAAACGCAACGTCCTCAAGCGTTTCGAACGCGTTGAGCTCCTCCGCAAGCGCGGCCAATGGAAGGCCGGCGACCGCGTCCAAGGTCTGCGCAAGACCCAGCCCGAGGCCTGATCTGGTCTTCCCCTTTCCTCCGGGCAGGCAGTTTTCATGACTGCCTGCCTTTTTGTTTTCACCCTTTCGCACCATGCTCGATCTCCTCCGCAAGCTCATTGATTTCATCCTGCACATCGACACCCACCTCGCCGAGATCATCCGCGCCTACGGGGTCTGGACCTACGCCGTCCTCTTTGTGATCATCTTCGCGGAAACCGGCCTCGTGGTGACCCCCTTCCTGCCCGGCGACTCCCTGCTCTTCGCCGCCGGCGCTTTCTGCGCCAAGCCGGAAACCGGTCTCAACGTCCATCTGATGGCGTTGCTACTGTTCATTGCCGCCGTCATTGGCGACACACTCAACTACTGGATCGGGGCCAAACTCGGCCCGGCCGTCTTTAAGCGCGAGGACTCCTTCTTCTTTCGCAAAAAACACCTAGAGCGCGCCCATGCCTTCTTCGAGAAATACGGCGGCCGGGCCATTATCTTGGCGCGTTTCGTGCCCATCGTGCGCACATTCATTCCTTTCGTCGCCGGTATCGGCCGGATGAGCTACAGCCGCTTCTTTACCTACAACATCGTCGGCGGCTTCGTTTGGATCTATTTCTTCACCTACGCG
>JADLBI010000292.1 GCA_020847775.1 Opitutaceae bacterium | reverse complement strand
GGTCTTGGGGTTGCACAAGTCAAACCCCGAGTACAGCTTCTTCATGTCCACCAGGGTTGCGATGGAGACGCCGGAGTTGCCGATCTTGCCGTAGATGTCCGGACGCGACGCCGGGTCTTCGCCGTAGAGCGTGACCGAGTCGAAGGCGGTGGACAGGCGCGCGGCGGGCTGGCCGACCGACAGGTAATGGAAGCGGCGGTTGGTGCGCTCCGGCGTGCCTTCGCCGGCGAACATGCGCGTGGGGTCTTCGCCGGTGCGCCGGTAGGGGAACACGCCGCCGGTGTAGGGATACGCGCCCGGCAGGTTCTCCTTGGACAGGAAGCGCAGCAGATCGGCCCAGGAGTGCAGCGTCGGCGCGGCGATCTTGGGGATCTGCTGGTGCGAGAGGGATTCGCGGTAGTTGTCGACGCGGATGACCTTGTCGCGCACCTTGTATTCGTTGGCGGGCTCGACGATGGACTTCAGCCGCGCCGGCCATTCCTGCAGGAGCTGGATCGACTCGCTGGACAGCGCACGCACGGCGTCGTTGTAGCGCTGGCGCAGCACGATGAGGGCACGGACATCGGCATCGCCATCGTCCGCGCGCAACGCACCGTCCGCATACAGGTGCAGCGGACCGGGCCGCGCCGGGTCGCCCAGTTCCCCGAGCACGCGATAGAAATGCTCCGCGCGCGCGGCGGCTTCGGCCTGCGCCTCGATGCCGCGGTTGATCGCCCTGCCCTGCTCGGCGATCTCCGCCAGATAACGCACCCGCGCCCCCGGAATCAGCACCGTCGCCCGCGGCTCCTTCAGCGAGGTGTCGATGTGCGGCGTGAAATCGCACTTCGCCCCTGGACCCCAGCCCCCAGCCCCCAGCCCCGCCTTTGCTTTCAGCAACCGGCACAACTTCACGAACATCCAGCTCACGCCTGGATCGTTGAACTGGCTGGCGATGGTCGGGTACACCGGCACGTCTTCGTCGGCCAGCTTGAAGGCGGTGCGGTTGCGCTTCCACTGCTTGCGCACGTCGCGCAGCGCGTCCTCGGCGCCGCGCTTGTCGAACTTGTTGAGCACGACCAGCTCGGCGTAATCGAGCATGTCGATCTTCTCGAGCTGGCTTGGCGCGCCGAAATCGCTGGTCATCACGTAGACCGGGAAATCCACGAGGTCCACGATTTCCGAATCGCTCTGGCCGATGCCGGCGGTTTCGACCAGCACGAGGTCGAAGCCCTGACTGCGCAGGTAGCCGATGCAGTCCTTCAGCACCACGTTGGTGGCGACGTTCTGGCGACGCGTGGCCATCGAGCGCATGTACACGCGCGGGCTGCGCAGCGAGTTCATGCGGATGCGATCGCCGAGCAGCGCACCGCCGGTGCGCCGGCGCGTGGGATCCACCGAGATCACCGCGATGGTCATCTCGGGGAAGCTCGCGAGGAAGCGGTTCAGCAGCTCGTCGGTGACCGAGGACTTGCCGGCGCCGCCAGTGCCGGTGAGGCCGACGACGGGGACGTGCCGTGGTCGGTTCCCATCGCCGACGATCGAGAGCCGGGACTCGGGACTCGGGACCCGGGACTCGAAAAGCGACCAGTGCTTGCGCAGGTTGACCAGTTCGGGCTCTGGAATGCCGCCGCTTTCGATGGCCGACAGCATCGCAGCGATGCGTGTCTCGTCGATGCGACCGGCGGGCTCTTTCGAGTCCCGGGTCCCGAGTCCCGGGTCCCGGCTTTCGCGGCCCTTCCGCCCCGCCTGCGCCCGCCGCACCAGGTCCTCGATCATCGCGACCAGGCCCATCTGCATGCCATCGTTCGGGTGGTAGATGCGCTCGACGCCGTAGGCCTGCAACTCGGCGATCTCCTCGGGCGTGATCGTGCCGCCGCCGCCACCGAACACGCGGATGTGCGCCGCGCCGCGCTCGCGCAGCATGTCGACCATGTACTTGAAGTATTCGATGTGCCCGCCCTGGTAGGAGGACAGCGCGATGCCGTCGGCATCCTCCTGCAGCGCGGCGCGCACCACGTCCTCGACCGAGCGGTTGTGGCCGAGGTGGACCACTTCCACGCCCTGCGCCTGAATCAGCCGGCGCATGATGTTGATCGCGGCGTCGTGGCCGTCGAACAGGCTGGCCGCGGTGACGAAGCGCAGCGGCCCCTGCGCGCGCAGATCCTCGCTGGCGGGCAGTTGCTGGTGTGCGGACGTGCTCACGGGGCGGCTCCGGCGTGCTGGGGAGTCCCGGATTCTAGCGGCTGCGGCTGTGCGCGATGGCCGGCGGGCGCGCGACCGCCGCCGCCCGACTGCGCCTGTCGCACCGGATGCGCCTGCACGGCTCACGTTCCCGCTGCACGACTGGAACCGGTCGATACGGGGTCACCGCCGGCGGCGGTTCGAGAACGCGGAACCAAAGTCTTCTGCCCGGCCATGGGCGGGTACGGCGACGATGGTTTCGGCATTGCCGCAGCCCGGATGTTTCATGAAGTCGCGAGGAAATATCCGGGCTACACTCCCACCGCTGGACGAAGACGCCATCGCCGCCCGCTTCAGCGCCCGTGGCCGCTGGCGCGAACGCCTGCCCACCATCCTCGAAACCCTGATCACCATCGGCCGCGCCCGCAGCGACGCCCAAGGCCGCTACAGCGCGGCCTGAACGTGGTGCCGTCCGGGGCCGCGGCATGCCCGGATCGGAAACCGCCTGCACCGCCCCGCGGCGCTCTACACTACCGCCCGAACCCATGCCGTATTCCCGGGCGCACCCGGCGCATTCCCGACACTCGGCACCGCACGGCACGCACCCCGGCACCAGGCGCATCGCCACGGCGATGCACGATGGAAACCCGCACCCGCATCGACAGGCCAGACCATTCATGCTGCTGATGATCGATAACACGCATGGATGGTCGCAGAAGTTCGCACACGTCCAATTTATTGCATTAAAAACAATACCTTAGGTAACACTATCAACCATCGAAGTTCGCGGTCGGCCGCCCTCATTCGGCAATAAAGTGGGTATAAAAGCGGGTATAATTTGCGCACCTCCACAAAGTAGCACGCCCATGGCAGCCCGCCTCACCGATACCCACGCGCGCAACGCCAAGGCCAAGGCAAAGCCGTACAAGCTTCCTGACGGCAACGGCCTTCACCTACTGGTTCACTCCAACGGTTCGAAGTATTGGCGCTACCGATACCGCGTCAACGATGTAGAGAACGTCTTCGCGATCGGCAAGTACCCAGAAGTGACTTTGCAGCAAGCGCGGGAAGCGCGTGATGCCGCGAGGCGACTTGTCAAGGAAGGTACTCACCCCGCCCAGCAGCGAAAGCGCGCTGTCGCCGCAACTGTCGCCAGCGCCGCGAATACATTCAAGGCGGTTGCTATCGAGTGGATCGACCAGCACAAGGCTGGTTGGACCCCCTACTACCTCAAGCAAGTGGAAACGATGCTCGGGAACGACGTCTATCCGTCGATCGGGGCCCAGCCAATCAGCACGGTGACGCCGCACCAGATACTGGAGATAGTCAAAGACGTGGCCGACCGCGGCGCAACGACGGTCGCAACATTGGTTCGTCAGTGGTGTTCAGCAGTCTTCCGCTACGGTGTGGCCACTCTTCGCTGTGAGTCTGATCCCGCGTCAGCTGTGAAGGGCGCGGTCAAGCGCCGCAAGGTCGCTCACAAACAGGCGCTGCCGATGAAAGAACTGAAGGAGTTGGCAGCCGCGTTGTCGGCCGGCGAACTCACACACACGCGAATCGCGCTCAGACTGCTCATGTTGACCTTCGTCCGACCGGGTGAACTTCGCGGCGCCAACTGGAACGAGTTTGATCTGGAGGCGAAAGAATGGCGCATTCCGGCGGCCCGCATGAAGATGCGAGAGGAACACATCGTTCCGCTGTCGACCCAAGCCGTCGACCTTCTTCGACAACTCAAGGCAACCAGCCGACAGGGTCTGCCGACCCTCTTCCCCAACGTTCGCACGCCCGGGACCGTGATGTCCCCGACGACACTGAACCGTGTACTGGAGCGAATGGGCTGGGGCGGCCGCTTTTCGGCGCACGGCTTCCGGGCTACGGCATCGACGTTGCTTAACGAGTTGGGCTACCGCACTGATGTCATAGAGCGCCAGCTCGCACATCGAGAGCGTAACAAGGTACGAGCGAGCTACAACCATGCGTCCTACATGGCTGAGCGAAGGAAGATGATGCAGGACTGGGCAGATTTGATATCGAAAACGCAACTGACTAGCTGACAGGCAACGAGATTCCTGCACAGTCTCCTCGGAAATTCTACGTTAGTCCCTCATGAATAGATCTTCGATTGCATCGGCCACTGCAGCGGAGTCAATTCTTTCTTCACGAACAACTTCGAAATTGTGGTCATCATCGGATGATCTATCGACGTTGTTGTTAATTATCTCCTCCAGATCGCAACAACTCGCAATGGAATCGACCGCAACCACATCCAGACCGATCGAAAGCTCGTCCACAAGAGAATCCAGATACTTTCGCAGGGTTGCAGGATCAACCATGCACTCGTCGTAAACGTGCATCAGCACACCCTCTTCATCAACCATTCGAGTAAACTCTTCCTTTAAGTGCTCGACCACAGCCCCCTTAAACGCCTCCGTTAGGGAGCCTGGAACTGGCTCCAAATATGAAATGATCCGCGAGAGGATTACAAAGCCGTCGTAGCCAGGCTCGTCTTCCAAAATGAACCGCGAAATTTCGGCGCGTAGCTTCGGATCAGCACAATCACACAGCCCACCCTTCATCGACAATTCGATAAATTCAAGGTACTCATTGCCAAGGTCCCTCGATCCAAATCGAAGCGCATCGCTCACACATTCCTCGATAAATTCGCGAAACCCCACCACCTCTCCCGACCGCAACATCCACAGCAGGATTTTCAATATATACGGAGTTAACAGTTGCTCCGAATTTACGTCTGCTTTGACACGCGAAATTTGCCCACCGAGCACACTGACCAATGCCGATTTTGACAAGTGGCCGGCAGTGCAGATAGACTGCAAATTAGCGACTGCCTGTGGTGTCCGCAATCCGTCAAGGAGTTCTTCGATTAACTCAACATCATCGAAGTGCTCAGCCATTACATAGTCTGCAATAGATGGATCAAAAAGATCGTACCAGACATTTTCGTCCCTAACATGGCGATTCAAAAACGCCCCCACTAGCAAGCGCGCCGCAGCATTGAAGTTGGGTGCAGCACTATTGGAGGAACGGACACTTCCCAACCGATAATACAACTGTTTAAGTAGCGGCTCCGATATCCGCTTTCCATTTATAACAACCCCAATCACCAGTCTTCTGCCGACAGCGTCCGTTTGCGCCTAAAACATATTCCTCCATATTCCACGAGGATTTGATAGCGCCCCCTCGATATGCGTCCAATAGCCAGCCGGCGTGACTCCGCCAAGCCTTTTCGAGTCAGTAATGAATGATATTAGTCGAGGGTTGAAACTCCGATGATTAATTATCTTTTGGTAACGCTTATCCTTATAAAGCTCATCAACGAAACTTTCGTCGAGATCGGTGTACCAGACGTGATTATAAAGCACCCGAGCCTTGTCGAGATCAGAAAGAGATCCGACTCTTAGCTCAAACTCACGACGGTCGATTCCACCGATTTCAAACTTGTCACTCAACTGCTTCCCTTGATTCAATATGTTCGACCGCGAAGTCAAAATGAATCGCTTTTTGCGATCACTCTCAACCCGCCTGACAAAACTCACAACATGTGAATCTTCACGCCCCGACACTGCGGAGACCACGTTACTAAGAGGTAAACATATTTACTTCATGATTGATTAGTTCATGCTATACTGAGTGCATGAACAAGATTAATATTTCGAAACCAGTTTTCCCGTCTCGGCGGATCGAGCAGCAGTGGAATCGTT
>JADLBI010000291.1 GCA_020847775.1 Opitutaceae bacterium | reverse complement strand
CACGGAGCTTACCAAGAAACTGTGGGCCTACATCAAGAAGAACGGCCTTCAGGACAAGAAGGAGAAGACCCAGATCAACGCCGACGACAAGTTGAAGGCGGTCTTCAACGGCAAGGGCCGGGTCAGCATGTTCGAGATGACCAAGCTCGTCTCGAAGCATGTTTCCTGAGCTCCGCTCATAAAATACTGTTGGCTTTCGGCCGCCGCGCGTCACGCCCGGCGGCCTTTTTTTGCCCTCGCGCTTCTGGATTGCCTGCCTGCGCCCGCTGCCGGTCTCTGTGGGCCAGCCCGACCGCCCAGGCGCGCCCGCCTTTTCCACTATCGATTGTTCCTGCTGGCAGGCGGCATCGCGCTTGTCGGGTTGCTGGCCGGGCGCTGGGCCTATGTGCAGGAGCGTGACCGCCTGTTGGCCGAACTGGTGCGCGATGCCGAACGCGTCGCGGCGCTCGTCGATCATGACGTGTTGTCGCAACTGACCGGCACGGCCGCGGACGCAGCCTCGCCCGCCTATGCCGCACTCAAGACCCGCCTGAAGCGGTATCGCGTTACCAATGCCTCGATCCGCTTTATCTATGTTTTTCGCGTGGTGCCCGGCACCCGCCAAGTCGTGTTTCTGGTGGACTCAGAGCCGGTGGGCTCGCCCGATATCTCCCTGCCCGGCGATGATTATCCAGAGGCTGCGCGTTCGCCTGGTCTGCAAGCGATGATCGACGGCAACCGGTTTTCCACCGAGGGACCGCTCGCGGATTCCTTTGGGGTCTGGGTGACCGCCTATGCACTGGTTGCCCAAGACCAAGATGGCGCCACCCGCGATTTCGTGGGCGTGGATCTCGCCGCCAATACGTGGCGGTGGGAGTTGTGGGTGGCGGGCGGCCGGGTGGCGGCTTTAGTGTGGCTGCTGGGCGGATTGCCGCTGACGGGCTACCACCTGTGGCGCCGACAGCGCGAACAAACCGAGGTCATCCGCAATCTTTCCGAGGCGATCGACCAGAGTCACACCGCCGTCATGATCGTGGATCTGAACGGCCGCATCGAGTATGCGAACCTCAGCTTCTGCGAACAGACGGGGCAAAACCGCCGCGGGTTATTCGGTCGCCCTTGGCGGGATTTCCTCCACGCGACCGTGCCCCAAGACACCGCGAACGAGTTGTCCGCCGTGATCTATGCGCGTTCCGATTGGAGCGGTGAATGGCAGAACCGGCGCGAAAACGGCGGCGATTATCCTGTGCGCGGCCGGGTGACGGCAGTGCGCAATCGCCACCAGCAGGTCACCTGTTTCGTCGCGGTTTATGAAGACATGACCGAGACCCGCCGCCATGAGGCGGTGTTGCGCGAGGCCAAGGAACGAGCCGAAGCGGGAGACCAAGCCAAGAGCCGGTTTCTCGCCACCATGAGCCACGAGGTGCGCACCCCCCTCAACGGCATCGTGGGCTTCACCAACCTCTTGCTCGAAACCCCCCTCAATGCGGAGCAGGAGGAATACATGCGCGCGATCCGCTCCAGCGGTGAGGCGCTCATCCAACTCACCAACGATATCTTGGACTCGTCGCGCATCGAATCGGGCAAACTCAGCCTCGAGCGACACGCCTGCAGTCCCGTTGATTGCATTGAGGACGCGATCGACATGATGGCGACGCGCGCCGACGAGAAGAATCTCGAAATCATCTACGAGGTGGATGAGCAAACGCCCGAAGCCGTCATGACGGATCCGGGCCGGTTGCGCCAAGTGCTCCTCAACCTCATCGGCAATGCGGTGAAGTTTACCGAACACGGGGACATCACCATCACCCTGGCGGCCCGGGCGCTGTCCGAAGCGGGCGCGGCTCCGCGCTGGGAGCTGCGTTTCTCCGTTAGCGACACCGGCATCGGCATAGACGAGTCGCTGTTCCCCAAGCTGTTCAATCCCTTCAGTCAGCTGGAGGACACCATCACGCGGCGCTACAACGGCGCGGGGCTGGGCCTGTCCATCTGCCGCAATCTCGTCAAGCTGATGGGGGGCGGCATCACCCTCACCAGCCGCGTCGGCGTCGGCACCACCTTCACCTTCACGATTATCGCCGACGAAGCGCCAAACGCGCCTCAAATGCCGCCACCCAACGTCGCCGGCCTGCGGGTGGCCGTCGCCGCGCCAGCCGGTAAGCTGCGCCAGTCGCTCTGCCAGCTGATTCAGCACTGGGGCGCCGCCGCCATAGGCTGCCTGCCCGAGGAACTGACCGCCCACTCTTGGGATACCGCGGTCGTCATATTTAACGAAGCCCTCGTCAAAGATGTCGTTGGTTCGTCGCGCCGCCTCGCCGATCTGCCACGCGACAAGTTGGTCGCTTTCGTGCCGCTGCGCGTTTCTCCCTCTGACCGCGCGCTTTTGCGATCCCGCTTCCGCCTGTTGGTCAACCGGCCGGTGCATCATTCCGCGTTGCGCGCGGCGCTGATCGCGCCGGTGGCCGTCGGCCGCTCCTCGCCTCCAATCGCCGCGGCCAATCTTTTTGATTTGCGGGTGCTGATCGTGGAGGACAACCCGGTCAATCAAATGCTCCTGCAGAAATCGCTGAGCCATCTGGGCTGTCAGTGGGCGGTGGCTGAACACGGCGGCCTGGCCCTGGAGGAACTGCGGCGAGCCGACTATCATCTGGTGCTGATGGATCTGCACATGCCCGTGATGGACGGGCTCACCGCCATCGCCCAAATCCGCGATGGCGCGGCGGGCGATACATGCCGGACAATCTGGATCGCCGCGTTAACGGCCGATGCCCGCATGGAGCAGAAGGACCGGGTCTTGGAAGCGGGCGCAAACGACTACCTAATCAAGCCGGTGCGCCTGAAGGATCTGGAAGCCCTGCTGCGCCGATTCATCGCGCAGCGTGGCGGCGCGGCTTGAGACGCGCGCCCCAGGCGCCCGCCACGCCCAAACCCCACGCCACCCCATCCATGACCGTCTCCGCCGCCGCCCAACGCCGACGGGCGGTGGCCATGCTTCTGCTGACCAATGTGCTCTGGGGATTGAGCTTTCCTATCGTCAAGTCGCTAAGCCTGCTGCACGCCCGGCTCGTGCCGGAGGCTGGCACTTGGTTCGCCACGTTTTACTCCATCGCCCCGCGCTTCGTGCTCGCGACCGTAGTGCTCGCGGTCGTGCAAGGCCGCGGATTTTGGCGAATCACGGGAGCGGAGTGGCGGCAGGGCGGGCTCATCACGGTATTCTTGGCGGCGGGCATGCTGCTGCAAAACGACGGGCTGCACTTCACCGCCGCCTCGACCTCGGCATTTCTCACCCAGCTTTACGCGCTAATCATCCCGGTCGCGCTAGCCGTCTGGCACCGTCGCCCGCCCGGCGTCAAGGTGTGGGCGAGCTGCGCGCTGGTCCTCGCGGGCGTGGCCCTGCTCGGCCGGTTCGATTGGCGGGCGTTTTCGTTTGGCCGTGGCGAAACCGAGACGCTGCTTTGCTCGGTATTCTTCGCGGGCCAGATCATCTGTCTCGGTTGGAAGCGCTATGGGCACAATCGCCCGGAGAAAATAACCTTCGTCATCTTTGCGCTCCTGGCCGTGATCTTCTGGCCCTTGGCGGCGCTGGCCGCGCCGGACACCGCCACCCTGCTGGCACCGTGGCGATCCGGACCCTGGCTGGGACTCACGCTCATCCTCACGCTATTTTGCACCATCGGCGCGTTTTGGCTCATGACTATCTGGCAACCGCGCCTGTCCGCCACCGAGGCGGGCTTGATCTATTGCATAGAGCCCATCTGCGCGTCGTTGCTGGCCCTGTTTCTGCCCGCGTGGTTTTCCGTCTGGGCGGGCCTCGATTATCCAAACGAGACCATCACTTGGACCCTGCTGGTCGGCGGTGGATTGATCACGCTGGCCAACGTGCTGATGCTTTTCCGGCCGGAGCCCGAGCCTTCAACTTCCGGGTGACGGAGGCGCGGCGCGCATGGCGTCGAGCGCGCGCCAAAGCACCGCGCCAAGCACGATCAGGCCACCGACGAGTGCCCACGGCCCGGGCCGCTCCCCGCGGACGAGAAATACCCAGACCGGATTCAGCACCGGTTCAAAAAACGGAATGATCACGGCCTCCAGCGCGGTGACGCGACGGATGGCGCGGGCGTAGAGCCAGTAGGAGCAGCCCAGTTGCACGATGCCGAGCAGGCCCAACGCGATCAGCCCGCCGGGCGAAGGCGGGGGCGCGCCGATCATGAACGGCACACCGACGACAAACGCGATGAGATTGCCGAGGATGATCGACTCCACCGGCGAGCCGTCCTTTTGTTTGCGCAGGGCAATAGTCATCGCCGCGAAACACAGCCCACTGACGATGCCGAAGCCGTTGCCCAGCCAACCGGTGAGCTCGAGCCCGTCGGCGAAAAACAACGCCATGCCGGCCAACACGCTGGCGATGATCATCCAGTCGCGCCGCGTGGCGGGCTCGCCCAGCAACCACGCGCCGAGCAGCGCGATCCAGATCGGCGCGGTGTATTGGAGCAATATCGCGTTGGCCGCCGTGGTGTGTTTGGTCGCGGCGACAAAGAACACCGTGCACCCCGCGTAGGCGATGGCCGCGCCAATTTGCAGCCGCGAAAACGTGAACCGCAGGCGGCCGTTGGTGAGCATCAGAAAAATCGCGGCGAGGAGGCCCCGGCCGCCGGCCACAGCGATCGGCGGCCAATCCACCGTCTTGATGAGGAGACCGCCCAAGCTCCAACACAACGCAGCCAGCATCAACTGGCCGACGGCGGTGCGGTGCGCGGTGCCACTCACTGGTAGGATTGCGTGGCCTTCCACGCGTCACGATCAGTGAAGTCCGCGCGCGCGGCGCTCGGCGCGTGCTCCGGCCCGGACAACAGCACGAGAATGCGCCGGGCTTTTGCCGGATCGACCACGGTTTGCAGCAGCGCGGCGACCTCGGCTTTCGTGACTTTCTCCAGCGCGGCCAGCGTTTCCTCGCGGCGTTCCCAGTCCCCATCGTAATCGTAGGCGAGCGCAAACATCTGCGCGGCCTTCTCGGCGATGCTCTTGGGTTTCTCCGCGAGCTCGGAGCGCACCCCGGCTTTCAACGTGGCGAATTGCGCTTCTGGCAGCGCGTCAAACAGCCCTGGCGCGGTGGCGAGAAACGCGTCGGCGCGCGCGCGCAATTCGTCCGGCGCGTAGGCGCTCGATTGGATGACGAACAGCTGCAGATATTGGCGCAGCGACGCCGAATCGCCCGCGCCAACGATGTAGCCGAGCTGCTGCTTGGTGCGCAGCTCGGTGTAGAACGGCTCATTGATGAAATTCGCCAACACCTTCGCCGCCGCGCGCGTGTCAGGCAAATCGTCCGGCAGCAGGCAGAGCTGCCAGATGGCGGAGTTGGCCCCGGCGATCGCGCCCGTATCGATAACCATCTGGCCATCTTGGAGCGCGAGATGGCGTCGGCGCAGTAGATTTTCTTCGTTCACCGGTTTGAAATGCAGCTTGGCCTTAAAATTCATCACGGCCTCCTTGGCGGCCTCCGGCGTGATGTGGCCGTGCACGAGTGTCTCCAACTTGCCCGTGGCAAAATACTTCCGGGCCAGGTCGCGCGTCTCCCGCCAGGTGACGCTCGGCGCGCGCGCCAGATGCTGGTCCGGAAGGTAATCAAACTCCTTCAGCACGGCGGCCGCGCGATCGCGGGCCAGTTGATACGCTTCGGTCTGTTCGTAACTGCGCAGGTTGCGAATAATCTTCTCCTGCAACACCACAAAGCGCTCGGGCGTGACATCAAACTTCAACAGGGTGTCGGCCACGCGTTGCGCGAATCGCACCGGCGAATCGCCGAAGCCACTGACGGTGAGCTTGAATCCCTCTAGCCCGAGACTGAGTGCATAAGTCACCCCAGCGAGCGCGGCGTCACCGGCGGCGGGCTCCAGCGCGTCTTCGAGGCAGGTCTGGTAGAACCGCAACAGCAGCGCGTTCTCCAGAGTCGCGGTGGTGCGTCGGGGCACGAAGCGGAAAATTAACGTGGTTTGCGGGCGTTGGAATTCGATGTCGGCCGCGTAATAGAGGCTCACGGTGTTGGAATCGATGAGCCGCAGCGGCCGCTCCGCCACGAGCGCGGTCGTCGTGGGCAGAAACGGATTGGCCCCCGGCAGCGCGAAATCGGCAATCACCGGTGGCTGCCGCAGCGCGTTATACTTTTCACCGGTCGTCTCTGTGTAGGCGTATTGGGTGCCGTAGATTTCCTCGGTCTGGTCGGTCGGCACGCCCTTCGCGGCGAGCGTGACCAGCAGATTGTCGGGTGTGAGCGCGCCGAGCAATTTGCGGTAGGCGGCTTCGTCGGGTTGACCCCACACGAACGGTGCGCGCTCGGCGACTTCTAGCGGATAGAACAAGGCTTGGTTGGCGAGTTCGGTCACCAGCGGCGCGCCTTCGCCGCGGTCCTCGAAGGTTTCTTTCAGCCCGGCGATGCGCGCTTGGTCCTGATAAAACTCGGCGGGAAATGGCGCGTTCCGCAGGTGGTCGATGTAGCCGAAAATGGCTTCAAGCACCCGCTGATTCGCTTTTTCACCCGCCGGGGTCAGATCGACGTTGATGAACATCGAACCGTAGTTTGGCGTGCGTTCCCAGTTGCCCGCGCTGACCGCGGTCGCGAGACCGGCGTCCTTTAGATACTGCACGAGCCCGCCCTTACCGGGGTAGTTGAGCAGGTTGGATAAGAGCTCGTCGGATTTGCTGGCAAAGTCGGGCCGGGTTGCGGGCATCACAAATTCGAGGCCGAGCTGGCGGATGTCTTTGACCGGCTCGATCGTGGCCAAGCGCAGCGCGGCCTTGCGCGGGAGAAAAATCGGTTCGCGCGTCACGGCGGGCAGGTCGCGCTTGGGAATCGCGGCAAAGCTCGCGCGGGCGTATTTCTCGAGCTCGTCGAGCGAGGCCGTGCCCGCGAGCGCGAGCGCCATGCGGTCGGCCGAATAGTGCGCCTCATAAAACGCGCGCACGGCGGTCGCATCGGCCTTGGCCAGGGTTTTCAAGTTGCCGGTGGAAAACTTGCTTTCACCGGCCGCGGGGTTGTAGAGCTCGCGGCGGACATTCATCACCCGCCGCGCGTCGTTCTGCACGTGGCGCATGGCCTCGTTGT
>JADLBI010000290.1 GCA_020847775.1 Opitutaceae bacterium | reverse complement strand
TGACGCCATGGAGGCGGGCGATGTGCCCTTGGCAGACCTGTTGGCCAAGTTTGAGGAAGGCAGCAAACTGCTGAAAGTCTGCGAAACGCGCCTCAAGGACGCGGAGTTGAAAATCGAGCAACTCAAGAAATCCAAGGACGGCGCTACGTTCGACCAATTTGACACCGGGCGCGATGCCTGAACAGCTCCCGCCCGACCAGCCTATGAACGATTCGAGTCCCGCTCCCGCCAGCACCCTGCTCGCGGCCATCACCAGCCCGACGGATGTCAAGGCCCTGCCCGCCGCCCAACTGCCCACCCTCGCCCAAGAAATCCGTGACGAGATCATCCACGTGACCTCCACGTCCGGCGGGCATGTCGGCCCCAACCTCGGCGTGGTCGAGCTCACCCTCGCGCTGCACCGCGTGTTCGACACCCCGCGCGACCAGTTCGTCTTCGACGTCGCCCATCAAGGTTACGTCCACAAACTGCTCACCGGTCGTAACGGAAAATGCTTCCGCCTACTCCGCCAGACCGGCGGCGTCAGTGGTTTTCTCAACCGCGAGGAGAGCGCGCACGACGCGTTTGGCGCGGGCCACGCTGGCACCGCCCTGTCTGCCGCGCTCGGCATGGCCGCGGCCCGCGATTTGCGCGGCTCGGATGAGCATGTCGTCGCGGTTTGCGGCGACGCCGCCTTCACCTGCGGCATCACGCTGGAGGCGTTGAACAACGTCGTCAGCTCCACCAAGCGGCTCATCGTCATCCTCAACGACAACGAGTGGTCGATCGCGCGCAATGTCGGCGCGATCTCGAAATACCTCAACCGCCTCAGCACCAACCCCACCTACAACAAGGTGCATCAGGATCTGGAGAAATTCTTCACCAGCCTGCCCGGCGGCCACGACATGCACCGCGTTTACATGAAGTGGAAACGCGAGACGAAAGACTTCTTCGTCGAGTCGAGCCTGTTTGAGAAATTCGGCCTGCGTTACCTCGGGCCGATCAACGGCCACAATCTCGACGAGCTGGTGAAGAATCTCGAGTTCGCCAAAAACTGCGACACGCCCATTCTCCTCCACGTCCTCACCAAGAAAGGCAAGGGCCTGCAGGCCGCCATCGATCATCCCGAGAAATTTCACGGCGCCAGCCCCTACGATCCCATCACCGGCGAAAATAGAAAGTTGGCCGGCGGTGGCGCGCCTAATTATCAGGACGTGTTCGGCCATGCGCTCGTGCGCTTCGCCGAACGCGACAGCCGCATCGTCGGCATCACCGGCGCGATGCCCAGTGGCACCGGCCTCAGTCATCTGGCCAAGGCCCTGCCGAAACAGTTCTTCGATGTCGGCATCGCCGAGGAGCACGCGGTGCTGTTCGCCGCCGGACTCGCGACCAAGGGCATCCGCCCCGTCGTGGGCATTTACTCCACGTTTTTGCAGCGCGCCTACGATCAGATCATCCACGATGTGTGCCTGCAAAACCTGCCGGTCACGTTCTGCATGGACCGCGCCGGGCTTTCCGCCAACGACGGACCAACTCACCACGGGCTCTTTGATCTGGCCTACCTGCGCTGTGTGCCGCACGCCGTCGTCATGCAGCCGAAAGACGAAGATGAACTCGTGGATATGCTGCATAGCGCGCTTGAGCACAACGGTCCGGCCTTCATTCGCTATCCGCGCGGCGCCGGCACCGGTGCCTCGATCAAGAAGCAACCGGCGCGGATTCCACTCGGCCAAGCCGAAGTGTTGCGCGAGGGTTCCAACATCATGATCTGGGCGCTTGGCCCGATGGTGGCAGACGCTCTCGCGCTCGCCGGCCGCCTCGCCAGCGAACAAAACCTCTCCGTCGGCGTCGTTAACGCCCGCTTTGCCAAGCCACTCGATCGCACGTTGCTGCTCAGCCAAGCCGCCTGCATCCCGCTGTTGGTCACGATGGAGGATCACGTCGTCGCCGGCGGCTTCGGCAGCGCCGTCATCGAGGCGTTGCAGGAGGCCGACTGCAACACCGCGGTCGAACGCATCGGCTGGCCCGACCAGTTCATCGGACACGGCAGCAGCGTGGAAATCCTGCGCGCGGCCCACGGGCTATCGCCCGAGGCGATTTACCAGCGCGTGCTCACCCGCTGGCGCAACCACCAGCACGAAAACGCCACGGCCGACGTGTGATACCAATGTCCCGAGACTTTTGGACTATGTCATGTCAGCCATGACAGGGACGGTTATCCTTAACCGTCCTTGGGGCACCGCCGTGAACCGGGCGGTTGAGGACAACCGCCCCCTCAAATGACCCAATCAAAATCTATATTCCAAGGGCAATTGGTATAAGCTACCCCGCAGTTCTGTAGGGCGGAGTCGCCTGACCCCGCCTCCAAATAACTCTCGTGCCCAAGGCGGGATCAGCGATCCCGCCCTACAATCGAACACCAAGGCTGGCCTGCCCAGCCATAGCTCATCGCAATGCGATGAGCGGCGGCTGGTGCGGGCAGAGGGAGTCGAACCCTCCTCTCATGCTTGGGAAGCACACATACTCGCCGATATACTATGCCCGCGTTGAGGAGAGCGCAGCAAAGCACTTCCGCCGCACGCGGCAATCACGAATAATCGCGGCGGCCTTCGAGCGCGCTTTTCAGAGTGACGGCATCGGCGTAGAGCACACCGCCGCCGCTGGGCAGTCCGAAGCCGATGCGGCTCACCGTCACGTTTTGGTCCGTCGGTAACTGCGCCGTGAGGTAGTGGCAGGTCGCCTCGCCCTCGACGTCGTTGGAAAGTGCGAGGATTAATTCCTTCACCTCGCCCGCCGCGATGCGCGCAAGCAGCGGCGCAAAATTCAGATCCTCCGGCCCGACGCCGTGAATCGGCGAGAGCTTGCCGTGCAGCACATGGTAAACCCCGCGATAGGCTCCGCTGCGTTCCAGTGCCACCAAGTCGGGCACCTGCTCCACCACGCAAACTAGCGAGTGGTCGCGCGCATCGTCCGCGCAAAGCGGACAAAGCTCCATTTCGGCGAGATTGCCGCAACGCGCGCAGCGCCGCACGGAACGCGCGGCCTCTTCCAAGGCGGTGACCAATTTCGGCAGACGGTCCGGTTTTTCAACGAGCAGATTAAGAGCGATGCGCTCGGCGGAACGATAACCCAACCCTGGCAGTTGCTTCAACTGCTTCTGCAGGTTTTCGAACGCCGAAGTCATGGGATTTTCGATTTTGGATTTCGGATTTTGGAATAAAGTAATCGCATTCGGCCTGCTTAATCCAAAATCCGAAATTGAAATTCCAAAATCATCAGAACATGCCCGGCACCTGAAACGCCGAGGTCACCTTCTGCATCTCCGCGTCGTTGTATTCCTTCGATTGCTTGGCGGCGTCCTGCATGGCGGTGAGGATAGTGTCGGCCACGAGCTTGGGCTCTTCCTTGAGTAATTCCGGATCGAGCTCCAGCGCGAGGAACTTGCCGTTGCCGTTGATCTTCACCTTCACGGCGCCACCGCCGCTGGCGACATTGATTTCATGCGCATCGAGCTGCGCTTGGAGCGCTTCGATGCCGCGCTGCATTTTCTGGGCTTGTTTGAGAAGTTTGCCTACACCAGCCATATTAGATTCGGGTTGAAGGCGGATTGGGTGAGCGTGAACCGCGAGTGGCAAGGCTAGAGTGCCGCGAGGATGGCCGCATAACCCGCGCGGTAATCCGGGTAACGCGGTCGCCAGCCCAGTTCGCGTTTGATTTTGGCGTTGGCGATCACGCGATCGGGCACGTCACGTCCGCGGCGCGTCGGCTGCCGCGCGTCGAATGTCGGCGCGGGCACGCCCAATTGCCCGGCCAGCCATTCGATCAACGCGGCTTTCGTCACGGGACCATCGTCGGCCACATTATAGGTGCCACTCGCCATAGCATCGGGCGCGCCCCATGCCGCCCAAACCGCCGCCGCCGCATCATCGCGATGAATCAGATTCAACCGATGATCCCAGCCTCCCGGCAAAACGCCGCCCGTTCTGATTTGATCCAATAAATGATGCCGCCCGGGGCCGTAGATCCCCGCCAAGCGCAAAATATACGCCCGGCCGACCGCGGTGCTTGCGCGCAACTGCTGCTCCGCCGCGCATAACACCAGCGCCCGTTCATCGGCGACGGATTCCAGCGGGGCGGTTTCGTCCACCACCACGCCGCCACCTTGTGGATAGACGGACGTGCTGCTGGTATAAACGCAGGTGCCGATTTTCGCGGCGCGCGCCCACTGCAACAACGACGCCATCCCTTCGCTGTAGCTGTGCCGATAGCCCTCCAGCCCGCCCCCACCCGAACTCACGCTATTGAGCACAAAATCCATTTCACCCGGCAATTGCCCATGCCAATCCGCCGTGGCGAGATCTGCGACCATGACCTTGATGCCCGCATCGCGCAGGCCGGCGGCCATCACCGGATTGCGGGTCAGCGCATGCACCTCCATACCCAGCGCCATGCCTTGCCGCGCGACCGCGCTGCCCACATAGCCGCAACCCGCGACAAACAGGCGTTTTCCCGCACAAAAACGGTGCGAAGCTTCAAACATTGCTGTGTAGTGGAACCCATGCCCACGGTTCTCGCAATCTTGGCGGAGGGATTTGAAGAGATCGAAGCCATCACCCCGATTGATTTGCTACGGCGCGCCGGTGTCGAGGTCGGCATCGCCGCCCTCTGCGACTCGATCCACGTGACCGGTCGCAACGGCATCACTTTGCACGCGGACACCACCCTCGCGCTGGCCCCCGCCACGCTGGCCGATTGCCTACTGCTGCCGGGCGGCCCCGGCGTCAAATTACTGCGCGCGAGCCAGCCGGTGCTCGATCTGGCGCGACGCCCTTATGCCGCCCGGCGCATCGTCGCCGCCATCTGTGCCGCGCCCACCGTTTTGCTGGATGCGGGCCTGCTAACTGGCCGCCGCCATACCGCCCACGCTTCAGTCGCCGCCGAACTTCCCGCGCTGCTCCCGGACCAGCGTATCGTCTGGGATGAGCATCTGCTCACCTCGCGCGGCGCGGGCACGGCCCTGGATTTCGGCTTGGCACTGGTCGAACGTCTCTGTGGACAGGAAACGGCCCAGCGCATCACGGAATCGATTCACGCGTGAGACCACTTTGCCATCAAAGGAGTTGCGCAGAATTGGTAGGGCCATAAATCACTTTGTCGCTGGGGGTTATTCCCCAGTGCCAGCATGGAGCAGTCACTCCTAAACCACCACCTCGGTTGCGCCCTCGGGAAGCGACGGGGCGAAGCTTGCTAAAGTATCATGTGCGGCATTGCCGGATTCGTTAGCAACGAGGTGCACCCGACCGTTCGCAGCCACGCGGTTGAGCGCATGGGCGCGGCCATGGTGCATCGCGGCCCCGATGACGCCGGACTGAGCGAGCTCGACGGCGCCACCCTCGGCATGAAGCGCTTGGCGATTTTTGACCCCGCCCATGGGCACCAGCCGATGCGCACCGCCGATGGCCGATTCACCTTGGTCTTCAATGGCGCAATCTACAATTTCCGCGAACTGCGCCGCGAGCTGGAGCCGCTCGGCCACGCGTTCCGCACGGAATGCGACACCGAGGTCCTGCTCGCCGCCTTCGCCCAATGGCGCGAGGCTTGTCTGCCGCGCCTGCGAGGTATGTTCGCGTTTGCCGTATGGGATGCGGTGGAACGCACCTTATTCGCCGCGCGCGACGCGTTCGGCATCAAGCCGTTCTACTATGCGCGCCATCCGCGCGGCGGCGTGGTTTTCGCCTCCGAACTGCGCGCGCTCTTCGCCAGCGGCGAGATCGAGCGTGAAATCGATCCCGCCGCGGTGGGCCAATTCTTGGCGTGGTTCACCGTGCCCGCCCCGCGCACCATGTTCAGTGGCGTGTCGAACCTGCCCCCCGGACACTGCCTGCGCTGCGATCCGCGGGGCCGCGTCAGCACGAGTGCCTGGTGGCATTTCCCCACGGATCGCGCCAACCGCGCCACGACCTACAACGAGTTTGTCGCGGGCTTGCGCGCGCATTTGGAGGATTCCATCCGCGCCCACCGCCTGTCCGACGTGCCGGTCGGCGCGTTTCTATCCGGCGGCATGGATTCATCCGCCGTTGTCGGATTGATGGCCCGCGGTGGCGCGGCCAAGCTCAAAACCTTTTCGCTCGTTTTCAACGAACAGCACTATTCGGAGCAAAGCAGCGCCCAACTCGTCGCCGACACCTTCGGCACCGAGCACCACGCGGAACTCATCACCGGCCAACGGGTGGCCGGCGATCTGCCCAGAATTCTCGCCTCCTTCGACCAACCCACCGGCGATGGCATCAACACCTACTACGCCAGCCAAACCGCCCGCCAAGGCGGCGTGACCGTCGCGCTGTCCGGCTTGGGCGGCGACGAACTTTTTGGCGGCTACCCGTCGTTCACCGATTTGCCCAAGCTCAACCGCTGGCTACCGCGGTGGCGCTTGTTGCCGGCGTCGCTTCAGCGCGCCATCTTGGCATGGTTGCAAGCGCGGCCGGGCACCCGTTTGCGCAAGCTGGCCGACCTCCTCGGCCATGCGCGTGATTTGCACGAACTGGCCTCGCTGCGCCGCAGTGTGCTGCCTGAACCCGCCCGCCTCAACCTGCTGGCACCGGAAGCGCGCCGTCAGGCCGAGCGCCTCGGCCCGCATCACCCGCGATTGGAAGACCTCGCCTGCGAACTGGCCGGAGCCGAGTCTTTTCAAACCGTGAGCGCGTGGGAATTGCGCACCTACATGGCCGACGTGCTGCTGCGCGACAGCGACGTGTTCAGCATGGCGCACTCGTTGGAGCTGCGCGTGCCACTGGTCGATCGCGTGCTCATCGAGTGGCTCTGGCCGCAACGCGCCGCGTTCAAATTCAACCCGCGCGTGATGAAACAAGCCTTGGCCGACGCGACGCGGGACCTGCTTCCCGCCGCCATTCGGCAGCGCAGAAAACAAGGCTTCACCTTCCCCTTCCCGCTTTGGATGCGCGCCGAACTCAGGCCGTTTTTGGAAGAGACGTTTTCCGCGACCTCGCTCTCCGCCTGCCCTTTGTTGCAAGCCCCGCCGACGCAGGTGCTCTGGACGCGGTTCCGCGACGGCACCGATAACCGCGCCTGGTCGCGCGTCTGGACCGTCGCGATGCTGGTTCAGTTTTGCCGCAATCAGCGCGCATGAAAATCGTGCTCCTCTCCCCCGAACTGTTTCGCGCCGAGGGCGGCATCGCCCGCATCATGCGGCTCTACCTCAAGGCGCTGTGCGAGCTATGCGGGCCCGGTGGCCGGGTAAACTCCCTGGCCTTGAATGATCGCGACGAGCCGCCTACGGGACTTTCCCGCTACAGCAATGGGCGCTTGGTCGCGCACCGCGGGGCTGATCGGCGCAAGTCGCGGTTTGTGTGGCATGCGATTAGGCTGGCACGCGACGCTGACTGGGTGGTTTGCGGCCACATCGGACAACTCGTCGCGGCTAAGCTCGCGCGGATCGGCAACCCCTCACTGCGTTACGCCTTGGTCGCGCACGGCATCGAAGTGTGGCGGCCGTTCACTGGCCTCGAACGTTGGTCGTTGCGCGGGGCGGAGCGCATCTTGTGTATCAGCGAATACACGCGTCGGCAACTGTTGCGGTTTTGCCCGGGGCTCGATCCCGCGCGGCTGGTTGTCGTGCCCAACACGCTCGACCCACAGCTCGCGCAAAACCTCAGAGCGAGCTCCGCCGCTACTCCCATCATCCTGTCGGTGGGGCGCTTGGTCCGCGCCGATGCTTATAAAGGTTTTGACACCTTGATTGAAGCCATGCCCGCGGTTACGCGAAACGCGCCCGCAGTCCAATTACGCATCGTCGGCACAGGTGATGATCTGCCGCGTCTGCAAGCTCTCGCTCGCCAACTCGGCGTGGAGAACAAAGTGACATTCTTAGGCGCGCTTCCCGATGAGCAATTAGCCGAAGAATACGCGGGCTGCTCCGTCTTCGCCCTGCCCAGTCGCCGCGAAGGGTTCGGGCTGGTTTATCTTGAGGCCATGATTCGCGGCAAAGCCTGCATCGGCGCGCGCGCCGGCGGCACCCCTGAAGTCATCACAGGCCAAACAGGAATATTGGTGGAGTATGGCAACGTGCCTGAACTGGCCGCGGCGGTGACCGATCTCTTGCGGCAGCCTAACGATTCGGAGATTGTCCGTCGCCATGCCGAAACGTTTGCTTTCCCGCATTTCGTGAACCGCCTCGCCCAAGCTTTGCGCAACTAAACCTATGGCCGAAGAGACCACACCACACCTCGTCATCGAAGCCGGCAAGTCCGAGAAACACTACTGGTCAGACTTGTGGCGTTACCGCGAGCTGGCCGGATTCCTCGCCCTTCGCGATGTCAAGGTGCGTTACAAGCAGGCGGTGCTCGGCGCGGCATGGGCCATCATCCAGCCACTCGTCCAAGTGGTATTGCTGACCTTCGTTTTCGGCAAGCTCGCCAAGATGCCCGACGGCGGCGTCCCCTATCCGCTCATCGTCGCCTGCGGTCTGCTGCCGTGGCAATTATTCGCCAACGCTTTCAGCGGCGCGGGCAACAGTCTCGTGGGCAATTCCCACCTCATCAGCAAAGTGTATTTTCCGCGCTTGGTCGTGCCCATCGCCGCGTTGGGCGTGGCGCTGATCGACTTTGCCATCGTGCTGGTGCTCACCCTGATCGCCTTGGCCTCATTCGGTTACTGGCCGGACTGGCACCTGCTGGTGCTCCCAGCCTTCGTGCTGCTTGCACTCACCATCGCGTTGGGCGCGGGACTCTGGATCACGGCGCTCACGGTGCGTTTTCGCGACTTTCGATTCATCACGCCATTCCTGCTTCAAATCGGCGTATTCATCACCCCGGTGGGATATCGCACGGATTTCCTGCCCAACTGGCGCGACCTGCTCGCGCTCAATCCACTCTCCGGCGTGGTGGACGGCGTGCGCTGGTGTTTGTTGTCCGGCAAAACCGACCTGTATATTCCGGGACTTGGAGTTTCTGTGCTATTCGCACTGATCATGCTCGTCACCGGCCTCTGGTATTTCCGCCGCACCGAACGCCAGTTTGCGGATGTGATTTGAGCGGGGAGATTGGAGCAAGGAGCTGGGAGATGAGAAATCGAGCACATCAACACACAGGGCGGAAAAGCCCTCCATCACACCTTGCCCATTCCCCACTCCGCGCTCCTCGCTCCCCTATCCCTGCTCCCCACTCCGCGCTCTCTGCTCCAAGCTCCTCGCCCCAAGCCCCCACACCCCATGCGCAACCACAGATTCAGGTTTCAGCAATTTGACATTTGGAAACGCGCCATCGCCATCGGCAGTGACTTCCATGATATCGCCAGCGACTTGGAATCGCGCGGCTACCGCCGTTACGCCGAGCAACTTCGTGCGGCCGCATTAAGTATCTCCAACAATATCGCCGAAGGCTCGGGCAGCGACTCGGACAAGGAATTCGCCCACTTTCTCAACATCGCCCGCCGCTCGGCTTTTGAAACGGCCAACATCATGCTATTCCTACACGCAAAATCGGTCATTTCCACAGTCATATGCGATCAACATCTGCAAGCTCTTGAGGAAGAATGTCGCATGATAACCGCTTTCCGCCGCACGCTCTGACTCCTTCCTCCCTGCTCCACGCTCCAAACCCCATGCTCCCAGCAATCGAAGTCACCGGCCTCGGCAAACGCTACGTGATCGAGCACGAATCGCGGCACGACAACTTGCGCGACACGTTGCACCACACCGCCCGCAAGCTCTGGCGGCGCTTTCGCTGGGGCACAAGTTTTGAGCGCGAAGAATTCTGGGCCCTGCGCGATGTCTCCTTCTCAGTGCAGCCCGGTGAAGTCGTCGGCATCATCGGCCGCAACGGCGCCGGCAAGAGCACACTGCTGAAAATCCTCTCGCGCATCACTGAGCCCACGCATGGCCGCATCGCCCTCAATGGCCGAGTCGCCTCACTCCTCGAAGTCGGCACCGGGTTTCACCCTGAACTGAGCGGCCGGGAGAACATTTTCCTCAACGGTGCCATCCTCGGCATGAGTCGCGCCGAAATCCGAAAAAAATTTGACGAGATCGTCGCCTTCGCCGAGGTGGAGAAATTTCTCGATACACCAGTGAAGCGCTAC
>JADLBI010000289.1 GCA_020847775.1 Opitutaceae bacterium | reverse complement strand
GTCGGCCTTGGTGCCCCCGGCCGTGTCGGCCACCAGCCGGGCGAGCGGACGGCCGATATTGCCGACCGCGTGCGCCTGCTCCCATTCCTGCCGCAACGCATGGGTGAGAAATTCCGTCAGCGTCGTCTTGCCGTTCGTGCCCGTGATCGCGATGGCGCGCCCCTTCCAAAACAGCGCCGCGAAATCCATCTCGCCGAGGCACAGCAGACCGCGCTCACGCGCCAACCGATGCCACGCGTGGTCCGCCGCGAAGCCCGGGGAAAACACGACCAGCCGGTGCGCGGCCGCGCGCTCCGCCGTGAACGCCACTCCACGCTCGTCATAGCACACGCCTGGAAGGCCGAGCCTGCGCAGTAGCGCCAGCACGCCCTGCCCACTCACGCCCTCGCCAAAGACGGCGGTGGGCCGGGCTAGCGCCTCTCGCAAGAGTTCTGGAATGACGAGCGCCATCAGCGGATTTTCAACGTGGCCAGACCCGCGAGCGCGAACCCGAGCGACAGCACCCAGAAGCGCAGCACGACCTTGGTTTCAGGCCAGCCGAGTTTTTGAAAATGATGATGAATCGGCGACATGAGGAAAATGCGCCGCCCCGTCCCGGTGGTGCGCCGCGTGTATTTGAACCACCCCACCTGCAACATCACCGACAACGCCTCCATCACGAACACGCCGCCGACGATCACGAGCGTCACCGGCTGGTGGATCATGAACGCCATGACCCCGATGAGTCCGCCGAGCGCGAGCGAACCGGTATCGCCCATGAACACCTCCGCCGGATGCGAGTTATACCACAGAAACGCCATGCACGCCCCGATCAACGCGCCACACAGCACCGTCAATTCGCCCGTGCCGGGCACATGGCTAATCAGCAGGTAATCGGCAATGCGAACGTTGCCCGCCGCGTAGGCCATAATGCCGAACACCAGCGCCACCGAAATCACGCAGCCCACAGCCAAGCCGTCGAGCCCGTCGGTCAGGTTGATCGCGTTGCTGAATCCAACGATCCAGAAATAGATCAGGCCCAACAGCAACCACCACGGCATTTGCGCGATGACCGCCGTCTTAAAAAACGGCACCCACAACTCGCGGACCTTCTCCGCGCTCAACGGATGCCAAAGCAGCACTGCCAGAGCGACCAGCGCGGCCAGCGATTGCCAGGCGATTTTCTCCCACGACGAGATGCCGTCGCGGTTGCGCCGCACGACTTTCAGGTAATCGTCGCGCCAGCCCGCCACCGTCAGCGCCGTGTAAACAAATAGCGCGACCACGATCCAGACATTCGGCTCGGCCCACAGCGCGGTGCTGACAAAGACCGCCAGATAAATGATCAGCCCGCCCATCGTCGGCGTGTTCTTCTTGTCGAAGCGCTGCGCCAGTTCTCCCGTGCGGTCGTCGTCGTAGTGCTGGCCAAACTTCAGCTTGCGGAACCGCGCGATCAGCCACGGTCCGATGATGAACCCGATGACCAACGCCGTGCCCGCGCCGAGCACCGTGCGCACGGAGATGTAGCGCAGCAGCCGCAACGGGCCGAAGTAATGTTCGTATTCCGACAGATAGCTAAACATGCGCGGGTTCCTCCTTCACGGTTTCGAGCAACGCTTCCAGCCGGTGACGCCGACTGCCCTTCAAAAACACGCTGCCCGCAAAATCCGCCAGCGCCGAGCGCACCGGTTCGAGCGTGTCCACCACGGCGATTTGCGCCGCGGCCACACCGCCGTCCAGCGCGCCCGCCCGTAGCGCGGCGGCGTGCTCGCCGATCGCGAACACACGGTCCTGTGGGCGCACTTGCAGCGCACGGCCCAGCGCGCGGTGAAACATCGCCGCTTCCGCACCGAGCTCCTCCATTCCGCCCAGCACCAACAGGCGCGGCGCCTCGGCCGGTGCTTGCGCGTAAAAGGCATCCAAAGCATCGGCCATCGCGGCGGGATTCGCGTTGTAGCAATCCACATAAAGCAGCCGCCCGGCCTCGCGCCGCCATTCTCCGCGCAAGCCCGCCGCCACCCACCCGGCGAGCCGGGGCTGGATCAAGGCCGTGTCCACGCCGAGCCACAGCGCCGCGCTGATCGCGAGCGCGGCGTTTTGCGCCATGCCGTCGGAAACACGACGCAGCGTCACTGCGCGCGGCTCGCCGCGCCAGGCCAACGTTAGCACCGTCTCGTGGTCGCGGTGCGAAATCGCGTAAGGCACACACCCTTCTTTCGCAGGGCCAGAAGGAAGCGCATCAACGCGGGTCAAGACGAGCCGACTACCGCCAAGCCCGGCGAACGCCGCGAACGCTGCGCACTGCTGTGGGAAAATTGCCACGCCTCCGTCCCGCGTGTGCGCGGAAAGCACGGCTTTTTCGCGCGCAACGCCCTCGACCGAACCGAGCCCGGCGACGTGCGCTGGCGCGACGAGTGTGATGATCGACACTTCGGGCGAGATCATCTCCGCGAGTGGGGCCATTTCGCCGGGGCCACTGATGCCCGCCTCGACAACCGCGAACCGGTGCCGCTCGGGATCGAGCCGCGTGAGCGTGAGCGGCACGCCGAGGTGGTTGTTCAAGTTGCCCTCGGTCGCAAGCACCGCGCCCTCCCCGCCAAGCAGGAGCGCGAGCAGATTTTTCGTCGATGTCTTGCCCGCGCTGCCGGAAATGCCGACCACACGGCCCGGGAACACCGCGCGGTGCGCGCGCGCGATCGCTTGAAAGGCCGCGAGCGGATCGGCCACCACCAGTTGCGGTAGTTGCAGCGTCGGGTTTGGGCTGGACACCAGCGCGGCGGCCGCGCAGGCATTTTCCGCCGCGGCGAGAAATTCGTGTCCGTCGCGCTGCTCGGTCCGCAACGCCACGAACACCTGCCCCGCGCCCAACTGGCGGCTGTCGATGCCGAAGCCCAGCAACGGCGAAACCGGAGGCGCCGTCCAGCGCCCTCCGGTCCATGCCGCCAATTGACTGGGGTCGAAACGCGTCATCCCGATTTCAGGGTTTTGATACCGATGAGCTCCCGCACGATTTGGCGGTCGTCAAAAGGCACCACGGTGTCGGCGAATTCCTGATAGCTCTCGTGTCCCTTGCCCGCGACGAGCAGGCAATCGCCGGGCTTGCACGCGTCGAGCGCGAGGCTGATGGCGCGGCGGCGGTCCTCGATCCAGGTGATGCGGGCCGGCGCGGTAACGCCGGCTTTCATGTCGTCAAAAATCTGCTCCAAGCTTTCGCCGCGCGGATTGTCCGCCGTGGCGAAGGCGAAATCGGCGAACTCCTGCACGGCGGCGGTCATGAGCGGGCGCTTGCTGCGGTCGCGTTTGCCACCGCAACCAAACACAACCATGAGGCGGCCCGGCGTGATGGCGCGCAGCATCGCGAGGGCGTTGCGCAGCGCGTCGTCGGTGTGGGCATAGTCCACCAACACATTGAACGCTTGGCCCACCTCGATGCGCTCCATGCGGCCGGGCACGCCGGTGAACCCGGTGAGACGGTGGACGCAATCACGCGGATCGCGACCGAGGCTCCATACGGTGGCGATGGCGGCGAGCAGATTGCTCACATTGTAACGGCCGATGAGCGGCGACTCCACGTCCATCGCGCCGTCGGGCCACACGAGGCGGAACGTGGTGCGCTTGAACTCGAGGTTCACGTTTTCGGCGCGAACCATGGCGTCGGCGTTTTCGCCAAAGGTCACCGTGCGCATATCCGTCGGCACCATCGCCGCGAGCCGCCGACCATAGGCGTCGTCGGTGTTGATCACGGCGGCGCGCGGGCGCTCGCCGACTCCGCCGGTGAACAAGCGCGCCTTGACCGCGAAATACTCGTCGAGCGACTGGTGGTAGTCGAGGTGGTCGCGCGTGAGGTTGGTGAACACCGCGACGTTGAACCCGAGGCCGAGCACACGGTGCTGGTCGATGCCGTGCGAGCTCACCTCCATCACCGCCTGGCGGCAGCCGGAATCGCGCATCTGCGCCATCATGCCGTAGATGTCCACCGCCTCCGGCGTGGTGCGGAACGAGGGCACGGTGCGCGAGCCGAGGTCGTAATTGATCGTGCCGAGGAGGCCGACGCGTTGCGCGCCGTCGAGCAGGTGCTTCACCAGATAAGTGACGGTCGTCTTGCCGTTGGTGCCGGTGACGCCGACGACCTCGAGCTCGCGGTCGGGAAACTTGTAGTAGCGCTGCGCCACCCTCGCGAGCATGGCGCGCGGATCAGCGACCTGAATGAATGTCACCTTGGCGGGCGCGGCGGCGGGCAGCTTGTTGGTGATGACGGCGACCGCTCCACGCGCCACCGCTTCGTCCACATAGCCCGCGCCGTCAGTGCGGCGTCCAGGCAGGGCGAAAAACAGCGTGCCGGGCACGACGCGGCGGCTATCCATGACCAAGCCGGAGATAGGCCGATCGAGCGAGCCCTTCACCGCCTCGATTTCCTCGGGTTGGATGTAGTCGGAAAGTTTGGGAGCCATTTTGAAGACGCGGTTGCGGAGCAAGTTGTCCCGGCGGGTGCGGCGCACGGGGCGCGGCGAGAACGCATGGATCAAGGGATAATTCTGGGAGAGATAACCAATCACTGCGGGTTTCCTTTCATGGCGAACAGGGGCTTCCGCCCCGGCTCGAAGGGAGGCTTGATGTCGAGATACTGGATGAGCTGCTCAGCGAGCCGCTTGAATGACGGCGCGCCAACCGTGCGGCCGTAGGCGTTGCCGCCGGGCACTTTCGCGTCATCCACGATGACCGAGATCACAACCTCGGGACGACTTGCCGGGAAGAAGCCGACAAATGAACCGATGTGGTTTCGCTTGGAGTAGGCGCCGTTGATGAGCTTTTGCGCGGTGCCGGTCTTGCCCGCGATTTCGTAGCCGGGGATGGCGGCGTTGTCGGCCGTGCCGCCTTTTTCCGTGACGCCTTTCAGCATCCGCGCCATGTCGCGCGCCACCTGCGTGCTGATCACCCGGCGGCGCACCGCCGAGTCGAAACTGTAAACGACTTCGCCCAAGGAGTCGCGCACCTGGCGGATAATCTGCGGGCGGAACAGCTCGCCGCCGCTCGCGATCACGCCCATCGCATAGTGAATCTGCAGTGGGGTGGCCGAAATGCTGTACCCGGCGGGGATGCGCGTGATGTCGATGCCGCTCCACTTAGAAACAGGATTAAGCGTGCCGGAAATTTCACCGCCAAAGGGGAAACCGGATTTTTCGCCAAAGCCAAACTTGCTGGAGTAGTCGTACATGCGCTGCTCGCCCAGCAGCATGCCGAGCTGCGCGGCGCCGATGTTGCTGGAGCGGCTGATGATCTCGGCGACGGTGAGCAAGTGATCGTATTTGTGATCGTCGGGCATGAAACGGCGGACGGCGCCCTTGTAGAGGATCGAGTCGATCGAGCAGTCGAACCGCGTGTTGGGCCGCACCAATCCTTCGTTGAGCGCGCCGGCGGCGGCCACGATCTTGAAGGTCGAGCCAGGGTCTAGTTGGTCGGTGATCGCGAAGTTGCGCTGCACGTCGAGCGGCGCGGTGTTGTAGGCATTGAGGTCGAAGCTCGGGTAGTTGCCCAGCGCGAGGATGAAGCCGGTCTTGGCATCGCTCACGATGATGGTCGCCTTGGCGGGATTGAATTTTTTCGCGATGGCCTCCAGCTCTTCCTCCACCATGTGCTGGATGATGATGTCGGTTGAGAGCACGACATTGAACCCATCCACCGGCTGCACTTCGCGGGTGCGAAACTGCGCGAGTTCGCGGCGGCGACCATCGCGCTCGCCCTCGCGCCAACCGTCCTGCCCGCGCAGGTAAAAGTCGGCGTAATTCTCCACGCCCGCGGCGGCCACTCCCGCCTTGTTCACGTAGCCCACGAGGTGCGCGGCGAGCGCGTTGTGTGGATATACGCGGCGGTAAATGCGGTTGCCGTAAACGCCCTTGATATCGAGGGCGACAACCTGCTCGTAAGTCGTTTCGTTAACGTCCTCCGCGAGTTTGGCCCAGCGAATGGCTTTCTCCCGCGTGGCGTCGGTGGCGCTATCCTCGGTCGTTTCCTCCGCGGCGAGCGTGGGCAGGTTGGTGGCGGGCTGGCCAATGCGAAACACCACGCCGACGGCGGTGGGAATGCTCCCGGGGGCGGACGGCACACGCGCCTGCCTCGTGGTGGTCGTCATGATGCGTTCCAAATCCGCGAACGGCACGCCGAGCAAGGAGGCCAGCGCGGGCCATTTGGCGCGGTCTTCCGGCCGCAGCACACGCGGGTCCACGCCCACGTTATACACGGACTGGTTGGCCGCGAGCAGGTGCAGGTGCGAATCGTAGATGTTGCCGCGACGGGCGTGCTCGACAATCACCTGACGGCGCACCTGTTCCACCTGTCCCAGCAGTTCTTCCCGATCGATGATGTGGAGAAACACCAACCGCGTGCCAATCCCAGCCAGCGACAGGATGACGATGACGGAGACGAGGATAATGCGGGAGTTGGAGGCAAAGCCGCGCGACATTTATTTCAGCGCCGGAGCGTCGTCTGGAAGGACACGGTTGAAATCGGGCTGTCCGCGAACAGGCCGCGGTTATGCTTGGAGGCGAGCCGCAGCACTGGATCGCCATCGATCGTCGCGGTCTGCCGGGGGTCGGGCGGCACAAGGCCGAGGCGCCACTGGTCGTTGAGCAGTTTGAGGAGGGACGGGTCTTGCGCGCGCTCCACGGCGGCGCGGGCCTCGTTTACCTGCCGCTCCACCTCGATCAGGCGCGCGTCGAGCGCCTTTGACTGGTTGGCCGAGAGGGAAATCTGGTGACGCATCCACACGGTGCCCAGGCCGATGGAGCCGCTGAAGCAGAACATCACGATCGTATAGACCAGCAGTTGATTCACGAAGGCTTGGGAGTCTCTTTTCATGGCGGGTCAGAGTTTGCGCAGGCCGCGTAATTTGGCGGAGCGGCTGCGGGTGTTGATGGCGAGTTCCGCCTCGCCCGGGGTGACGGGTTTGCGCGTGAGCGGTTCGGCCAAGCGCACGCGCTCGTCTTGGGAACGCCAGTCGTGGGCCGATTCCGGCTGGCCACACATGCGGCGAAAAAACTGCTTCACCGGGCGATCCTCCAGCGAATGGAAGCTGATGACCGCAAGCACGCCGCCGGACGTGAGCTTGGCGAAGGCGGCCGGCAAGGCGCGCTCGATCGCGCCGATCTCGTCGTTGACCGCGATACGGATGCCTTGGAACGAACGCGTGGCCGGGTGGATGCGCGACGTGTGCCGCACACGCGCCGGGATGGCGTTGGCGATCACCTCGGCCAGCGAGGCCGTGCGGGCCAGCGCGCCCGTGCCGCGCGCCTCGATTAGTGCGCGCACCACGCGGCGCCACATCGGCTCCTCGCCGAAATCGCGGATCGCGCGCACGAGCATCTCCTCGGTCGCGGTCTCGAGCCACTGCGCCGCCGACACACCGACGCGCGGATCCAGGCGCATGTCGGCCGGCGCGTCATGGCGGAACGAAAACCCACGCGCCACTTCGTCGAGTTGGAACGACGAGACGCCGAGGTCGAACAGAATGCCGTCGAAGTCCGTTGCGGGCACCGACGCGAGTCGTTCGAAATCGGAATCGATCAGTTCGAAGCGTTCACCAAATTCTTCCCGTAGTACCGCGGCGCGAGGCGCGGCCGCCGGATCACGATCGAGCGCGACAACTTGGCAGCCGGGCGCTCCTTCGAGCAGTGCGCGCGTGTGGCCACCGCCACCGAACGTGCAGTCTAGATAACGGCCGCCGACGCGCGGGCTGAGCAGCGCGAGCACCTCGGACCGCAAGACTGATTGGTGGCCGGGTTTCATGACAGTCTTGGGCGAATCAATAAGCGCAGCGCGCATCAGCCGCCCCTCCAGTTGCGGGCGTATCGCCCAGCTTCGCCGCAAATTTTGCCTGCCAGCGCGCGAGCAGCCCGCCGGTTGGAAACGTCGTGTGGTCGTCGGCGGCGTCCTGCCACGCGGCCTGCGTGGGTCGGGCGAGCAATAACGCCCGGGCCGCCTTACGCACTGCCTGCCGCGAAGGAGAGAGTTGGGGCGCGCGTCGCATGGCGTTCAGATGCCGAGGCGACGCATGAGGTCGCCGAAGTTCTCGCCGGAGGTGCGCGCCTCGACCTTCGTCCAGCGCTCGGGGTTGTAGAGATTGAATTTCGTGAGCCCGCCCACGAGGACGGCGTCTTTCGCAATGCCCGCGTGCGCCAGCAGCTCAGCGCTCAAACCCATGCGCCCCGATTTGTCGAACCACAGCGACTGGGTCTGCGCGAAGAAACGCGCCACAAAGTCCTGCCCCGCCCCGTCGCTCAAGGCCATCGCCGCGATCTTCGCGCGCAATTTTTCCACCTCGGACGGCGGCAGCACCGCGATGTAACCGTCCGGATGCGGTGTCGCCAGAAACGTGTCGTCCGCCCCGTGCGCAAACCGCCATGCCGACGGAATCGTGAGCCGATTCTTGTCGTCCAACGCGTGCCTAAAAAGGCCCGTGTAGTGTGGAGGTTGAGTGGCGGACATGGGAGTAACTGGGCATTAGTGCCCCAAAGTGCCCCATTTCATCCCTTTTTATCCCACCAGCGTCAAGCCAAGACGCGTCAAAATTGCGCTTAGTTGTTCACAATCTATTCCACGCCAACCCCGCCGCCGCAGTCCCACCGACGCGAGTCTAAGTAGGCAAGGCCGCAGGCCGCGTCCGAGCACAACGAGGATGACTGTTGCGGGTGCCCTCCGGACTGGGGCAGTCACCAAGCCATTGGCGACGGTTTCTGCCCTCGCCTCTTTGTGCCGTCGCGCTTACCACTGAGCCATCTTCTCGCGACAACTATGATTAACTCCTCACAGCCGTTGTTCGTATTACGAACATCAGCAACATTGCGCAGATGCTGTCCTATCCGCCCGCCACAGGCGATAGGGTGTTGATCAAACGCGGGGCAATGAAGCCCCCGATGACTGCCTCCCCTTATGCTTGGGGCGGGGGAACGGGCGTGCTTGGGAGCTTCACCGAATCCTTTTGCGGCCCATCGGTCATAGACTTCTTTGAGACGAGGGGCGAGCCGAACGTCCAGCCTCTTGTATAAATCGGATCATCCGGCCCCGCGATTCGCCAGACAAGGCGAGGATTGCTCGTAAAGCGTGGTTCCTGTAAAAGCTTAGTTGTGTCCGTCAAGTTCAGCAAAAGCGGTGTCGTGGTAAGGGTGGGTT
>JADLBI010000288.1 GCA_020847775.1 Opitutaceae bacterium | reverse complement strand
CGGGCGGCTTCAATCATCGATTTGGCCGGGACAGGGCGCTACACCGGTGCGGACCCGTTTTTTAAGGGCGACAACAACCGTTTCCGCATGGGCTGGTGGCATGCCGTGATTATGGAAACCTGGGAGGGCAACCCTTGGTTCGGCCTCGGCTTCGGAGGCGACCTCTCCAGCCGTTTCGTCATGGAATACTACCCCGAGGATGGGGATGAGTTCGACACACGCAGCCCGCACAACATCGTGCTCACGCTGTTTGGCCGCGCCGGTTTGGCCGGGGCCCTGCCCTTCGTGCTGCTAATGGGATTGATCGCGCTACGACTGGTCAAATCCGCCGTGCGTCGCGATGCCGCCACCGGCCCCTGGGGCGCGGCATGGATTATCTTAATCAGCGCCTGTTTCGGCGTGGTGTTGGAGGGGCCGATGGGGGCGGTCGTGTTCTGGAGCCTGCTGGGCTTGGCCAGTGCCACCCCCACCGATCCGCCCTCCGCCGGGATAGAAATCGCGCCACCCACGCCCGAGACATTGCCAAACGGGGCGGCATCTGTTTGAGCTGCCACCGCCCGTGAAGCTTCCTTCGCCGCTCGACACCTTGTCTCTTTTCAAAACCACCACACGCGGGCGGTGGGATTTAATCAACCCAATCGCCATCATCGGGTTGGGTATCATCGGCGTATTTTTTATCTACAGCGCCCAACTCTCGGTGGACGGCCCAAATTGGTCCACGCAACTCGTGTGGCTCGTCTTGGGGGCGACGATCTACCTTGCCGTGTCGCTGGTGGATTACCGGTTTTGGCTAAGCGTGGCGCACTGGTTTTACGCGCTGGCGATGCTGCCGCTGTTTTTCGTGCTGATCCCCGGTATCGGCAGCGAACGTTACGGAGCGCAGCGCTGGTTGGATTTCGGCTTCTTCGCCTTCCAACCCTCTGAAATCGCGAAAGTTGCGGTTTTGCTCATCACAGCCAGCCTGCTCGTGCGCTCGCAAATCGGCACCATCCGCCAATCGTTAGGCGTGCTGGGCAAATTGGCTCTTGCGGTGGGATTGCCGTTGATTCTTATCCTGCTTCAGCCCGACCTAAAGTCAGCGATCGTGCTGCCCCCGATGGTCTTTTCCATGCTCTTCGTATCCAAGCTCTCCGCCCGCTTTTTTGCCGGCGCGCTCGCTGCCTTTTTGCTGATTGTCAGCATCGTGGCGTGGGATTCGTGGTCGTATGCAAAATTCATGGATTCGCATGGTTACTCTTTTGTGCGCGATAAAGGTAAATATGAGGCTCATTCTTGGGTGCCTAGTTGGGTGCCTTGGCATGATTATCAGCGCAACCGCATCGTCTCGTTCGCCGCACCCGACAAAATCGACCCTATGGGCATCGGGTGGAATCAGCGCCAATCCCTCATCTCGGTCGGCAGCGGCGGTCTTGCCGGCAAAGGCTGGACCGAGGGCACGCAGGCCCAGCTCGGCTACCTGCCGCGCTCGGTCGCGCACAACGATTTCATTTTCTCGGTTATCGCCGAGGAGAAAGGTTTAGTGGGAAGTCTTACGGTTCTCAGTCTGTTCGGATTGATCTTGTTCAACGGCATACGCATCGCCGGGCTCGCCCGCGATCGCCTCGGCGTCCTTCTCGCCGTCGGCGTCACCGTGCTTTTCACGGTGCACGTATTCGTCAACATCGCCATGACGATCGGACTCGTGCCCATCACGGGCATACCGCTTCCCTTCATCAGCTACGGAGGCTCCTTTGTGCTCAGTTGTTGTCTGCTGCAAGGACTGGTCCAGAGCGTCTATCGGTTCCGCAAGGACTTCGCCTAAAAATGAAGCTTCGCCCCGATATTGACCGCCCTGCCGGAATATCCTGCGCCGCGACCGCAGCCCATCGGTGCCCCGCCCAACCCACCCATCCGCACCATGAGCGATCAATCGCCCACCAACTCGGGATCCCCCCAGGACCCCGCCCAACGTTATGACGAGGAACTGGCCAATCCCCCGCCCGTCACCGAGTCGCCCGCTATCTCCAACTCGGAACTGAAAGCCGGCGCCGACGAGCGCTCCAAGCAGCGCCCCCTGCTCCAAAAAATCCTCTCCGTCTTCAAAAAAGACAAGGAGACCTACCGCGAGCTCATCATCAATTCCGAGCCCCTCGAGAAACGCGTCGCGTTGCTCGTCAACGGCCGCCTGGAAAAATTCGAGATCGAGCGCGATTCCGACAACCGCATGGTCGGCGGCATCTACAAGGGCCGCATCAAGAACCTCGACCCCGGCCTCAAGGCCGCCTTCGTGGACATCGGCTACACCAAGAACGCGTTTCTCCACTACTGGGACATGCTCCCCGCCGCCGCCGACTCCTCGGTCGAGGTCGTGCGCGTGAACAAAAAGAAAAACGCCCCCGCCAAACCCGCCGAACCCACCGTCAAGGACATCCCCCGGCTCTACCCGCCCGGCTCCGAGATCGTCATCCAAGTCACCAAGGGCCCCATCGGCACCAAAGGTCCGCGCACCACGACCAACCTCTCCCTGCCCGGCCGCTACCTCATCCTCATGCCGTTCGCCGACGGCTGCGGCATCTCGCGCAAGATCGAGGACCCGCAGGAGCGCAAGCGCCTCAAGCAGATGCTCAACGAGCTCACCATTCCCGAAGGCATGGGCGTGATCGTGCGCACCGCCGGCGAAGGCAAAAAGACCCGCTACTTCGTCCGCGACCTCCACCTCCTCCTCAAGCAATGGGAAGCCATCACCGCCAAGATGCAGTCCGAGCGTTCGCCCGCCTGCCTCTACCAAGAACCCGATATCGTTGAACGCACCGTGCGCGACTTCCTCACCGAGGAAGTGGATCGCGTGCTCATTGACGACAAGGCCGGCCACGAACGCACCCAAAACCTCGTCGCCCAAATCTCCAAACGCTCCGCCTCGCGCATCGCGCGCTACGACGACACGATACCGATCTTCGAACGCTTCAACATCGAGCGCCAGATCGAGCAGACCTTCCAACGCAAGGTCGGCCTGCCCTCCGGCGGCGAGATCATCATCGACGAAACCGAGGCCCTCATCTCCATCGACGTCAACACCGGCTCGCACAAGAACCGCGGCGGCGACGAGAAAAACACCATCTACGCCGTCAACCTCGAAGCCGCGGCCGAGGCCGCGCGCCAAATCCGCCTGCGCAATCTCGGCGGCCTCATCATCATCGACTTCATCGACATGAAGGAACGCCGCCACCGCAACGCCATCTACGAAAAGATGGTCGCCGAAATGGCCCTCGACAAGGCGAAGAACCACATCCT
>JADLBI010000287.1 GCA_020847775.1 Opitutaceae bacterium | reverse complement strand
TCACCCGCGCGGAACTGGCTCTTCTCCAACACGCTTGAGTTCTAGTCGATCAGCTTGATTGCAAGTCTGGCGGAGCCTTTTCTGGCTCCGCCTTTTTTTGCGCATATTGCGGCAGGCGCGTTTCAGCGCCCGGTTTTAAACTAGAGGAACCTCGTTTCGTGCGAGGCCACAGTTGCGGTCGCACCAACCCTTGAGCCCATCACCGCGCGGCCAGTTTGGCGACGTGGCGGATGGCGGCGGCGACTTGGTCGATGTAGCCGTCGTCCATCGCCTCGTTGATCGGCAGGGTGATGCTTTCGTTGAGGATCGCCTCGGCGACGGGGCAGTGGACTTGCGTGTAATCCATCGTCGTGGCGCCGAGCAGGCGCGCGGGCCAGGTGCCGCCGAAGAAGTTGTGATGGCGAAACACTTGGTAGCGGTAAACCGGCATCGGGAGGTAACCGGGGTTGGCGGTGACGCCCTCGGCTCGGAGCGCCGCTGCGAACTCGTCGCGGTTGAGCCGCAGCTTGGGCAGGTCGAGACGGAACATGTAAAACCAATAGCTGTGGAAGTCGCCTGGGCGCGTGACGGGCGGTAGCACACCGGGGACATCGGCCAGGGCGGTGGTCAGGCGCGCGCCGTTGCGCCCGCGTTGCGCGACAATGTGGTCGAGCTTGGTGAGCTGCGCGGCGGCGATGGCGGCGAGCGGCTCGCTCATGCGGTAGTTGGGCGCGAGGTCGGCGGGGTCGCGCGCGCCGGTGACGCGATCATAGCATTTGTCGCCCCATTTCGAGAGGCCCGCACCGAGATCGTCGCGGTTGGTGCCGACGATGCCGCCGTCGCCGCAGGACACGTGCTTGAAATCGTTGAAGGAATAGCAGCCGAGATCGCCCATGAGACCGACGGGGATGCCTTGGTGGCGCGCACCCCAGGATTGCGCGCAGTCCTCGATGACGGCGAGACCGTGCTCGCGAGCAATGGCGTTGATCGCGGTCATGTCGCAGGGGTTGCCGGTGAGGTGCACGGCCATGATTGCGCGCGTCTTCGGGGTGATGGCGCGCCGGATGTGTTCCGGATCCATGTTATAGGTGCGCGGATCGAGATCGGTGAAGACCGGCACGCCTTGCTGATAAATGATGCCGATGACCGAGCCCATGTCGGTGATGGGTGATACGATGATCTCATCGCCCGGTTTCAGTCGCAGAGACGCGACCGCGATGTGCAGGGAGGCGCTACCGGAGGAGCAGGGGAAAATGTGTTTGAACGGATAATGTTTGCGAAACTCCACCCCGAGCGCCCCGGTCTGTGGGCCTTGCCAGTAAAACAGCGAGCGCTGTTCGACCATGGCGGTGAGGCGGTCGAGTTCGGCGGGACCGAAGCGGCGCGGCAAGGGTAGGGGTTGGGTGACGATGGGCATGGCGGAAATGTGCGGTCAGGAGGTTGTGCGGAAAGATTGTTCCAGCTGTCAGAGTTTGAAAAACCGGGTGGCGTTGCTCGTGCCGATGAGGGCCTTGGCTTTGGCGGGGATGTGGGCGAGGCGCAGTTTGTCCACTTCGCCGCGGGTGGAAAGCATGGGGGTGCAGGTGCCGAGCATGAGCCGGTTGGCGGGAATCGTCGGCAGCAGATCGGCAATCGTGTTGTGCCATTCGCAGAATGAAATATCAGCGCTGAAGTTCTTGGCGGTCTTCGCGAGCTCCTTGAGTTCGGGTCGGTAAATGCCGGTGATGAGTGGATGGATCTGCGGATTCTTTTTGAGCAACACCTGCAAATCCGCGACGGGCAGGCCGACGACCTTGAGGCCGAAGTAGCGATGGCGCTCATCCTCGAAGCGCAGGTTGATCACGAGCTTGAGTTTCGTCTTGGCGAGCGCGGCGACGAAGTCGGCGACCAGGGGTGCGGCGAGCGTGTAGTTGTGAAAATTCGGCGTGAGTTTTACCGCGCAGGCACCGGCGGCTTGGCATTCGGCGAGTTGTTCGCGCCAGTTGGCGAGGCGCAGATTGAGGATCGGCACCGGAATGAGCTGCGGCGTGCGCTTGACCGCGGCGAACAGCTTGCGGTTGGACGGCATCGGTTCGGGTTGGAAGACGGCGTCAAGGTGTGAAACCAGCGCGCGCGCAATGCCGTGGTCAGCGAGGTGCCGCGCGAGTTGGGCGGCGGTGCGCGCCGGGGTGAAGGTGAAGGGCCAGGAGCCGAGGTGGGCGTTTGCGTCGATCATGACGGGTCAGTTCAGGTTCAGCAGTCGGGCGGTGTTGGAAAACAGAATTTTGGCCTTGGTCGATTCGGGAATGCGCGCGCCCAGCACGCTGCCGATTTTTGTGCTGCTATCGCGAATCGGCAGATCGGAGCCGTAGATCACGTTGTCGGCCCCCAGGTGCTCGACGGCATATTCGACGAGACCGTCCTCGGGATATCCGCCGGAGGTGTCCACGTAAAGATTGGGCAGCCCCTTGGCCGCAAGCACTCCGCGGTAACCGATGCCGACGAGATGGGCCATGATGATGTTTACGTCCGGATGATGGCGGGCGAGATATGCGGTGTCCTCGGGATCGCTGTGATCGCGCAGGTCGGGCCCGAAATGGGTCGAGCTCCAACTGTGCTGCAAAACGACGTAGCCGAACGCGCGCGCGGCTTTCATGACATGCTGCATGCACGCGTCCGATGCGTTGTTGGCGATTTCGAGTTTGATGCCCTTGAAGCCGAACTTGGTCGCGCAACGCTCGGCCTCTTGCATCACGGCTTTTTCGCCGAGCAGGGGGTTGAGGTAGCAAAAGCCGACGAAGTAGCCGGGGTGCAGTCTTTGCAGGCGCGCGTTCTCGTTGTTGAGGCGGGTGAGCTGGGCCGCGTCGGGCCGCGGGCCGTAGCGTAGCACATCGCCAAGCGCGATCATGCGCTCGATGCCGAGGGCGCGGCCGTGCGCGACCAAGGCGTTGATTTCACGCTCATGACGGCCGACGTTGAAGAAGATGGGGTGGGTATGGACATCAATGATGCGCATGGTGGAAAAATTATCGCGGGTCTAACAACGTGACAAGCGCGGCTTCGTCGGCTAACGGTTGCGGCCGATGGCCAAAACGCGCGCGTCCCAAACCAAACTGCCCGAAGCGGTGCGCGAACGCTTGCTGGCGGTGGCGACGCGTTTGTTCGCGCAGGGCGGGTTTCGCGGGACGACGGTGGATGAAATCGTGGCCGCGGCCGGGGTGAACAAGCGGATGGTTTACCATTACTTCGGCGACAAGGAGCGGCTTTACCACGCGGTCCTGATCGAGGCCTACCGCGGGTTGGAGGCCGTGGAGATCACCACGCTGGCCCACGAAGCCGACATCGACGTGCTGGCCGGCGAGATCGTGCGCGCCTATTTCGACTTTCTCGCGGCGCATCCTGAGTTCGTGCGCTTGCTGCTCTGGGAAAACCTCAACGATGGCCGCGGGCTGGAGCAGATCGGCACGAAGCTGAGCAAGGATCCGATGCTGCAATTGCTCGAACGGCTCCTGCGCGACGGCATCGCGGCCGGGCGCATCCGGCCCGACATGGACGCGCGGCATCTGTTGATCAGCATCATCGGCCTGTGCCTGGTTTACAGCTCGAACCGATTCACGCTTTCGCAGGCGCTCAAGATGAACCTCGGCAGCGCCAAAGTGCGCGATCAGGGCGTGGGCCACGTGACACGGCTGCTGCTCGATGGCATCAAGGCGCGGGACTAAGCGGCGGGGGATCACCCGGCGAGACTGGGCGCGCGGGCACATGGGGTCGAGCCCGAAGTAACTAAAAAGTTACTTCGGGTTTGACCCCGGCGCTTGCGTCCGACTTTACTGGGTGCCTTTCCCCACCGCAACCGCCCCTTATTGATGATTACACAAAGAAGAGACCTGATAGTCGGCATCAAGGTAGGGCGGGACCGCTGGGCCCGCCGGGGCCTGAAGCGGACGGCCCGGCGGTCCGTCCCTACCTCGCCACGGGTCACATTTTCAGGTAATCCTAAATAATAGCACCCATGGCTCAGACTTCCCTTCAAACCGACCGAGACATTGAAACGCTCCTCTCGCAGCCCACGGCCGGCGCGGTGGAAACGGTCAAGCGCCTCGACGGCGACTACATGGTGCTCGGCGTCGGGGGCAAAATGGGCACGTCGCTCGCGGTCATGTTGCGCCGCGCGCTCGATGCGGCCGGCAAATCGGCGAAGGTTTACGGGGTTTCGCGCTTCAGCCGGCCCGAGGCGAAGGCCGATTTGGCGCAATTTGGCGTGACGCCGGTTTCGTGCGATCTGGCCGATCCGGAGCAGGTGGCGAAGCTGCCCGAGGTGGCGAATGTTGAGTATCTCGCCGGGCAGAAGTTCGGCACCGCCGGCGCGCCGGATGAGACGTGGATCCAAAACACGATCGTGCCCTCGCTCGTGGCGCGGAGATTCACGCGCTCGCGCATCGTGGTTTTCTCCACGGGTTGCGTTTACCCGTTCGTGCCGGTGAGCGGCAGCGGGGCGGACGAGTCCACGCCGGTCGCGTTTTTGGGGGAATACGCGAGCACCTGCGTCGGACGCGAACGCGTTTTCACGCACTACTCGCGCAAACACGGCACGCCGCAGTTGATCTACCGGCTCAACTATTCGGTCGAGTTGCGCTACGGTGTCTTGGTGGATGTGGCGACAAAGATCCTGCAAGGCGAGCCGGTGGATATCACGATGGGCGCGTTCAACCTCATCTGGCAGGGCGACGCCTGCGCGCGGGCCATCCAGTGCCTTGAACACACGGCGAGTCCGCCGAAAATCTTGAACGTGACCGGCGCGGAAAAGGTGTCCATCCGCGAGGTCGCGGAAAAGTTTGGCAAGCTGCTGGGCAAGCCCGCGCTCGTGACAGGCGCCGAGGCGGAGACCGCGTGGATTGCAGACGCGAGCGAATCGATGCGGCTGTTTGGTCCGGTGACGGTGCCGCTGGACGAGATCATGCGCATGGTCGCCGAACACCTGCAATCGGGCGGCAAGCTGCTGGGCAAGCCCACACACTTCGAAACCCGCGACGGCAAATTTTGAGCAGGACTCAAGACATTTAACCACGGATGAACGCGGATAAACACGGATCGGGCCGAGGCAGGACCGGGATCGCCCTAAATCATTTTATGGCCACGAAAAACACGAAGGATCACGCGGCGGAGGTTGATCTCACCGCGCCTATGGGCGCGCGGGCAGGGTGGCACTGCGGGACGGATTTCGGTGTTTTTTGTGGCCATAATTCAGGCGGCTTGATTCCGAAACCACAGGGTTTGGATATTGCCCCGGATGATGGATTTTACGCCGCGCCTGAAATGGCGGAATATACCTCGTTAATCGCTTAACTCACCGCTCCCACCCATGAACCTACGCACCCATTTGCAGGACGGCCACGTCATCCCCGCTCAGCCATTGGCGCTGGACGCGCAACGCAGATTTTCCGAGCGCCACCAACGCGCGATCACGCGCTACTATGTGGCCAGCGGCGCGGGCGGCCTCGCGGTCGGCGTGCACTCGACGCAGTTTGAGATCCGCGAGCCGCAACACGGCTTGTTCAAACCGGTGCTGGAACTGGCCTCGCGCACGATCGACGAGGAGCTCGCGAAGGCACCGCGGCCGTTCATCAAAATCGCGGGCCTCTGCGGCCGCACCGAGCAGGCGATCAGCGAGGCGACGACCGCGCTCGGCTATGGTTACCAAGCCGGCTTGCTAAGCCTGGGCGCTTACAAAAACGACACCGAGGAAACGATGCTCGCGCATTGCGCCCGGGTGGCGGAGACGATCCCGGTCATCGGGTTCTACCTGCAACCCTCGGTCGGCGGGCGCCTGTTGAGCTATTCGTTTTGGCGCAAGTTCGCCGAGATTCCGAACGTCATCGCGATCAAGATGGCGCCGTTCAACCGCGACCAGACGATTGATGTCGTGCGCGCGATCACCGAGAGCGGACGCGAGGACATCGTGCTCTACACGGGCAACGACGACAGCATCGTGGCCGATCTGCTCACGCCGTTCACCTTTGACGTGGCCGGCGAGCCGGTCACGCGCCGCATTCACGGCGGGCTGCTCGGACACTGGGGCGTGTGGACCAAGGCGGCCGTGCAATTGCTCAATGAAATCAAGCCCGCCCGCCAAAAGCCGCAGCTCGATGCGCAGTGGCTCGACACGGCCATCGCGGTGACCGACATGAACGCGGCGCTGTTTGACTCGGCCAACAAGTTCGCGGGCTGCATCCCGGGCATTCTTGAAGTGCTGCGCCGCCAAGGTCTCGTGCCCAGCATCCATTGCCTAAATCCGCACGAAGTGCTTTCACCGGGGCAGGCCGGGGAGCTCGATCGCGTTTGCGCCGCTTATCCGCATCTGATCGACGACGACTTTGTTGCGGCCAATCGCGATTCGTGGTTGAGTTGAGCCCATGACATCGTCTCCTGCCGCCGCGCCGCAATCCTGCGAGGAATTGCTGGCGCAGATGATCGCGATCGAAACCGTGAATCCGCTCTTCGACGGTCCGGCGGACGGACAGGAGCGACTCATCGCGCACTTGGAATCGTTGGCGAAAACGTGGGGCTTGCGGACCCAGCGCCTGCCCGTGCCCGAGGGCGGCGAAAACTTGCTCATCTCTATCGAGGTTGATGCCGCCGCGCCGTGGCTCTTGTTCGAGTCGCACGTCGACACCGTGAGTATCGCCGGGATGACGATTGATCCGCTGAAAGTTATAACCGACGGCGACAAACTCCATGGGCGCGGTGCCTGCGACACGAAGGGTTCCGGTGCCGCGATGTTGTGGGCGCTGCGGGATTACGCGCGCGGCGCGGTGCGTCCGCACAACGTCGGCCTGCTGTTCGCGCTCGACGAGGAAGCGCGCATGACCGGCGCAAAGGCGTTTGCCGCGCGGGAACTGAAAACGTTTTTGCCGAAGCTGCGCGGCGTGATTGTGGGCGAGCCGACCTTGATGCGACCGGTGGTGGCGACGAATGGCGTGATGCGTTGGAAAACGATCACGCGCGGCCGCGCGGCGCATTCCTCGGTGCCGGCCAACGGCCAGTCGGCGATCTCCGCGATGCTGCGCGTGGTGGACGCGCTGGAGTCGCGCTACGCGCCAACCGTCACGGGCAGTCATCCACTGACCGGCCGCGCGGCGATGAGCGTGAACGTCAGTCGCGGCGGCACGCAGGTGAACATCATTCCTGAATACTGCGAAATCGAATGCGATCGGAGGACGATACCCGGCGAAACAGAGGCGCAAATCTGGACGGAGCGCGATGCGGTGCTGGCGGGGATGGAAGTCGAGCACACGCAGGTCTATGTCGTGCCCTCGATGGGCGACGAACTCTCGCGCGATTTTCTCACCTTGCTGCAACCCGTGCAGGCAAAACACGGGCTTGCGACGACCGGCCGGGGCGAGCCCTACGTGACAGACGCCAGTCATTTCGCTGCGGCAGGTGCCGCCGCGATCGTGATTGGCCCCGGCGATCTGGCCCAGGCGCACACGAAGGACGAATGGGTTTCGCGCCGGCAACTCGCGCAAGCAGTGGCGGTGTATGGCGATTTGATGAAGACGGAGGCATGACGATAGCTTTGCGTGTCCCTGATGCCGACATCGTAGGGGCGAGCGTTAGCGAGCCGTGCGTTTTCGGCTCGCTGGCGCTCGCCGCTACGATTGGGCAAGATCGAGTTTTGTGATGTTTCCTCAAACGCAAATTTCGGCCACGACTGCTCTGAATTCCGCCTTGGCGGCGGGACGGGCGGGCGATTCGGCGGAACTCGCCGCTTGGACCCGGCGGCATCTCTTTGAGCACGTCCTGCCGTTTTGGGAGCGGCACGCGATCGACCCGCGTGGCGGGATCCTCACTTGCATGGCCGACGACGGCACGGTGCAGAGCACGGATAAATGGATGTGGAGCCAATGGCGGGCGGTGTGGGTTTTTGCCCGGCTCTACAACACGTTGGATCGAGATGAAAAATGGCTCGGTCACGCGCGGCAAGTGGCCGGGTTTTGTTTGCGGCACGGCTGGCTTGAAGCGGAGCAGGGCTGGGCGCTCCTGCTGGCGCAGGATGGCCGTGTCCTCAAGCGCCACGAGAGCATCTATACCGATGGCTTCGCGGTTTACGCCCTCGCCGAGCTTTTCCGTGCGACCGGGAAAACGCGTTACCGCGAATGGGCCGTGCGCACGGCGGATGCGGCGCTGAAGAGACTCGAACAGCCCTGCGATCAACTGCCGCATTTCCCCTATCCGATTCCCGCCGGGGCGAAGGCCCACGGCGTGCCGATGTTCTGGTCGTTCACGCTGGCGGAGCTCGGCGGGATGCTCGGCGACGAACGTTATTTCAAGCTGGCGCGCAGGTTTTCCGAGGAAGTGTTTCGCGATTTCTACCGTCCGGACAGCGACCGCATCGTCGAGTTTGTGCGGCAGGACGGCGGCGAATTCACCCCGCCGCAAGGCGCCGTCACCGTGCCGGGCCACGCGATCGAGGATATGTGGTTTCAACTGCACGTGTTTCAAGCGACGGACTGGAAAGACGCACCGCGCGATCTCGCCCTGCGGCTCATCCGGCGGCATTTGGAACTGGGTTGGGACGATGAATGTGGTGGACTGTTTCTCGCGGTTGATCGCGATGGCCGCAAAGGCGGTGACATCGGCTGGAAGTTGGCCGAAACCAAACTCTGGTGGCCGCATACCGAGGCGCTCTACGCCTTGCTGCTGGCGTGGCACGAGACCGGCGACGCGTGGTTCTATGATTGGTATGAGAAAATCTGGGCGCTCTGCCTGGAGCGTTATGTGGATTGGACGAACGGCGAGTGGCGACAAAAGCTCAATCGTGATCTCACGCCGATGACTGGAGTGGTGGCATTGCCGGTGAAGGATCCATTTCACCTGCCGAGGTCGCTGATGCTGCAAATCGAATTGCTCGAACGCGTGAGTGCGCAAAAGTGACCGGCGCATGAAACTCGGCCTCGGCCTTTATCGGCACCAACTCGACGACGAACACTTTCGCTTTGCCGCGCAGGCGGGCTGCACCGCGCTGGTGATCCACCTGGTGGATTACTTCAATCAGGCCAAGGCCAACCAAGTCGGCGACCAGCCCACGGGCGACCTGCACGGTTGGGGTCGGGCAGGGGAGCCGGATCAACTTTGGGAGCAGGGATATTTGGAAGACGTGGTGAAGCGCGCGAAGGCGCACGGCTTGGCGATCGCGGCGATTGAGAATTTCGATCCTGCGCATTGGCACGACGTGCTCCTCGATGGCCCGCGCAAGGCCGAGCAGTTGGAGAACATCAAGACGATGGTGCGCCGCGTAGGCGCGGCGGGTATTCCGTGCATCGGTTACAATTTCAGTCTCGCCGGGGTGGCCGGACGCACGCGGGGCACTTATGCGCGCGGACAGGCCGAGGCGGTTGGCATGGAGGGTCCGGTGGATGATCCGGTGCCGTCGGGTTTGGTGTGGAACATGCAGGTGGCCGAAACGCTCGGTCCCGGCACGATGCCGCCTTGCACACATGAGCAACTGTGGTCGCGGTTGAACGATTTTCTCTCCGCCGTGCTGCCGGTCGCCGAAGCCAGCGGCGTGGCGCTGGCGGCGCATCCCGACGATCCGCCGATGCCGACGATTCGCGGCACGCCGCGTTTGGTTTACCAGCCGCGGCTTTATCAAAAGCTCATCGACCTTTCGCCGAGCCCGGCGAATCAACTGGAATACTGCCTCGGTTCGCTCGCGGAGATGACGGAAGGCGACATTTACGCATGCACGGAGAGCTACGCGCGGCAGAACCGCATCGGCTACGTGCATTTTCGCAACGTCCGCGGCAAGGTGCCGCACTACCAGGAAACCTTTGTCGATGACGGCGAGATCGATATGCCGCGCATCGTGCGGATCCTGCACCGCAACCATTTTCAAGGCGTGCTCATTCCCGACCACGCGCCGCAAATGGCCTGTGGCGCGCCGTGGCACGCGGGCATGGCCTTCGCGCTCGGCTACATGCGCGCGCTCCTCCAAACCGTCACCAGACAACCATGACTGCTCCAGAAATTTTCTCCCTCAAGGGCCACACGGCGCTGGTCACCGGCGGTGGTTCCGGCATCGGCCTCGCCACGGCGCATGCGCTCGCGGCCTGCGGCGCCAAGGTGATTCTCGGCGGCCGTCGCGAAAAGGAGTTGAACGAAGCCGCGACGGCGATCGGGCCGCTGGCCAGCGCGCAGGTGATGGATGTGACCGACACGGCGGCGATGCCTGCGCTGGCCGCGGCGTTGCGCGAGCAGCACGGCCCGGTCAGTCTTCTGATCAACAATGCCGGCATCAACCTGAAGAGGCCCTTCGTGGACACGACGGAGAGCGAGCTGCTCGGCATCTTGCAAACCAATGTGATCGGCGCGATGGCGCTGACGCGCGCGCTGCATCCGCAGTTGCAAGATAGCGGCCGGGGCTCGGTGGTGTTCATCAGCTCGATGGCCGCGCTGTTTGGCATTCCGTGGGTC
>JADLBI010000286.1 GCA_020847775.1 Opitutaceae bacterium | reverse complement strand
GCCCCATGACTTTTTCGAAATCGAAACTGATGTCCTTCGCGCTCATCCCATAAACCTCGGCCTGCTGCATCTTCTGATACAACTCCGCGCTCTTGAGCAGCGCCTTGGTCGGAATGCAGCCCCAATTCAAACAGGTGCCGCCGGCGCGCTCCGACTCCACGCACGCCACTTTTTTGCCGAGCTGCCCGGCGCGAATCGCCGCCGCGTAACCCGCCGGGCCGCCGCCAATAACAACCAGATCGTATTCTGTAGTTTCAGCCATGTTTGTAGAATTTGGCCGACACGGTCGCCCGGCCGTCATGCCCGGTCAAACGCAAAACCCCACCCGCAATCAAACGTCGATCGCGCCATGCCGAGGATCGTCACCGCGCGACCTGCCTCGGCGCGGCGGTCCTGGCGGACGGCGAAACAACTGGCTCGCCACAAAGTTCGTCAGACTCACGATCAGCGCTCCCCCGACCGCAGCCCAAAAACCGCTCACGTGAAACCCGTCCACCAATTTACCCACGAGCATAAACAACAAGGCGTTGATCACGACCATGCCAAGCCCCATCGTCAGTAAGATGAACGGCAGCGTAAACAACACTAGCAGTGGCTTGAGGATCGCGTTGAAAAAACTCAGGAGCAGCACGACGACGAGCAACGCGGTGCGGTTGTCACACGCGATACCGGGTATAATATGGGTGGCGACGGTGACGCCGATCGCGAGCACCAGCCAACGCACCAGTAGTTGCAGCAACGGGGAATTCATTTTCGCCTGAGAACCCTTCCTGCCCGTGGCACCATCCGCAATGAAAATTCTGATCGTGCAGGATTATCTGCGCAGCGGCGGCACCGAGCGGCAATCCGTCTTGCTCGCCAACGCGTTCGCCGGAGCCGGACACAAGGTCACCTTGCTCACCTTTCGCCCCGGCGGCCCGCTGGCGCCAACCATCTCACCCACCGTCACGCATCGCGCCCTGCAACCGTTCGACACGCATCTCGATTGGTTTGCGCCCGGCATTCATCGCCAGCTCGAACAGGTCGTTCCGGACATTATTCTTCTCATGGGCCGCATGGCTAATTGCTTCGGCCAGGGCTACGTCAAAGAAACCCAAGACCGCTGGCCGAGCACCGCCGTGATCGGCACCATGCGCACCGGCAAAAAACTGCCATGGCTGTTCCGCATTTCGTTGCGCCATGTCCGCCACATCGTGGCCAACAGTCACGCGGCTAAATCCACGCTCGAACGCGAACACGGGCTCCCCTGCGACAAGATCACCGTCATCCACAATTCGCTCGTCTTCCCCGACCGCACCCTGGTGCGCAACCACAAGCTGCGCGATCAGCACGGTGCCGATGACAAAACCACGGTGCTCCTCGATGTGGCCATGTTTCGACCGGAGAAAAATCAGCGCGAGTTGATTGCCATCGCCGCCGGCCTGCCCGCGAATTTCCCTTGGCAGCTCTGGCTCGCGGGCGATGGCGCCAAGTTGCGCGAATGCCAGCACCACGCGCGCCGACTGGGTGTGCAGGATCGGGTGAAGTTCCTCGGTTTCCTGCGCAATCCCGAGCCGCTCTACGCCGCCGCCGATGTCTCCGTGCACGCCTCGCGCAGCGAATCGCTTTCGAATTTCCTCATCGAATCGCAGGTGCACGGCCTGCCTGCCGTCGCCTATCGCGCGCAAGGCGTCGAAGAGGCCTTCATCCCCGGCGAAACCGGCCAAGGCATCGACTTTGGCGATCACGAGGAATTTCGCCGCGCCATTCTAAAATTCGCGCACCCGCCGCCCGAAATTCATGAACGCGCGCGCGACTATGCGCGGAGCGAATTCGCCCCAAGCCGCCAAGTGCAGGCCTATCTCGACCTGTTCGCTAAACTGCTCAACCTCGCGCCATGACCAACAAGCAGCGCACAGACTTGATCGAACGTTACATCCGCACCCATCGCTACGCCGATCTGCGGATGCTCTCGACCAAGTTCAGCAGTTCGCTCTCCACGGTTCGCCGCGCGCTCGACCAACTCGAGTCCAAGGGCGTGGTCCGCCGCCATCACGGCGGCGCATCATTGGTCGAAACCGACGTGGTCGCGCAGGAATACGATTTCATTGCGCGCAATTCGCGCTTCGCCGACGAGAAATTCGCCATCGCCAATTGCGTCGCGAAGGAAATCCAACCCGGCATGACCGTCATCCTTGACGGCGGCAGCACCAGCTACGCCGTCGCGCGCTTGCTCGTCGATAAGCGGCTCCAAGTCATCACCAACTCTCTCCCCGTCGCCAGTCTCTTCAGCGATGTCGGCAGCGTCGAAACCATCGTCACCGGCGGCACCATTTACAATCGGCTCGGCGTCGCCCTCGGCCCCATGTGCGAGGAAGCCTTCGGGCAGGTTCACGCCGATATCGCCGTGCTCGGCGGTGCGGGCATCACCGAGAACGGCATCTGGAATCACAATTCCCTCATTGTCGCCGCCCAGCGCAAGATGATCGCCGCCGCCGAGCGCAGCATCTTCGCCCTCGACGATTCCAAGTTCGGCCGCAAGGCCATCAGCCTGACCACGCCGTTCGACCCGCGCTTCACCATCGTGACCAATCACCAACCCGCGCCGCCCGTGACCAAGGCCATTCGCCAGGCCCACGCGCGAATCCTGCTCGCCGACCCGCGCTCCTGACACCCTTGTGTCAGGAATGAGCCGCCGCGCGGGACGACCAGTTGCTTTTCCGGCGCAAGCCCCCTTCGTAGTTGCCCGTGGCCTCCTCGCTTCCGTCCCTCCAATGCATCCGGCTTCGCGGTGTGCGTCAGAACAACCTCAAGGGTTTCGACCTCGATATCCCGCTCGGCCAATACATCGCCGTCACCGGCCTGAGCGGCGCGGGCAAATCCTCGCTCGTCTTCGACACCCTGCACGCCGAGGGCCAGCGGCGCTACGTCGAAACGTTCAGCGCTTACACGCGCCAATTTTTGGACCTGCTCGACAAGCCGCGCGTGGATTCAATCGAGAACATCCGCCCGTCTATCGCGATCGAGCAAACCAACACGGTCAAAACCTCGCGCTCAACCGTCGGCACGATGACCGAGCTCACCGACTACTTCAAAGTCTGGTTCAGTCACGTCGCTCGCTGCTTCGACCCCGCCACCGGCCAGCCCGTCGAAGACGACACGCCCGCGACCATCTGGACAAAGGCCACGGCCGCCCACTCCGCCAAAACGTTGCTTGTCTGTTTCAAGATCACCCGGCCCGAAAAACTCCCATGGCCCGAGGTGCTCGGCAATCTGAAGAAGCAAGGCTACGTGCGCGTCCTCGCGACCGATGCGGTTTATAAAATCGACGACCTGCTCGCCACTCTGCCCAAACGATTTCCAGACACGTTTCACGTCGTGCAGGATCGCGTCACCATGCGCGAGGAAAACCAATCGCGCTTCCTCGAAGCCGCTGAAACCGCCCTGCACTTCGGCCAGGGTCAGGTCCATCTTTTCACCACCTCCGATTCTTCAACTTCATCTCCTCAACTTAAACCGGTGCCCGTCGGGCACTACTCCCGCGGCCTGCACTCGCCGGAGACCGGCCGCGCGTTTCGCGCCGCCACGCCGGCCTTGTTCTCGTTCAATTCGCCGCTTGGTGCCTGCCCGCGCTGCCGCGGCTTCGGTCGCGTCATCGAGATCGATTACCGTCTCGCGCTGCCCGACCAGTCGCTCTCCATCGACGATGGCGTCATCAAATGCTGGGAAAGCGACATCTACGGCGAATCGAAGAAAGACCTGCTCGTTTTCACCCGGAAGAAAAAAATCCCGACCAAAGTGCCCTTCGCCTCCCTCACTCAGGAGCAACGCGATTTCGTCATCAATGGCGAACCCGGCTACGGTAAGGAAAGCGGCAAGACGTGGCCGAAATATTGGTATGGCGTGAAAGGATTCTTCAACTGGCTTGAGCAGAACACCTACAAGATGCACGTGCGCGTCTTTCTCTCGCGCTATCGCACTTACAACGCGTGCCCCGATTGCCAAGGCACGCGACTTCAACCCGAGGCGCTCTGCTGGCAGTGGCAAGGCCGCACCCTGCCCGACCTCTATCAGCTCCCCGTTGCGGAGCTGCTCGCGCTCATCGAAAAGTGTCACGTAATACGTGACACTTCCCGGGTGGGCCACCAGTCGGATCTCGCCCTCGAGTCCATCGTGACGCGGCTGCGCTATCTCGAACAGGTCGGCCTCGGCTATCTCACGTTGGATCGCAGCTCGCGCACGCTTTCCGGCGGCGAGGTCGAGCGCGTCAACCTCACCGGCTGCCTTGGCACCTCGCTGGTCGATACGTTGTTCGTGCTCGATGAACCGAGCGTCGGTTTGCACCCGCGCGACATCGACCGGTTGATCGGCATCATCCGCACGCTCACCAATGCGGGCAACACCGTCGTCGTCGTCGAACACGACGAAGCCATGATCCGCGCCGCCGATCACGTCATCGAGGTCGGCCCCGAGCCCGGCGGGCGCGGCGGCCAAATCGTTTTTCAAGGCGACGTGCCCGCGCTGCTTACCTCGCCCAAGAGCATCACCGGCGCGTATTTCTCCGGTCGCGAAACCATTGCAACCCCAACCCGGCGCCGGCCCGTAAACAGCAAACATCCCAGCCTGCATTTTGAACGCGCCAGCAAGCACAACCTGCGCGACATTTCATTCCGCGTTCCGCTGCAACGCTTCGTCTGCCTCAGCGGCGTCTCCGGCTCCGGCAAATCGACGTTGCTCGACAACGTCATTCACCAAGGACTGCTCACGCAACGCAATCAACTCACCGAAGATCCCGCGGAAATCAAAACCCTGCGCGGCGACCTCGACTTCAGCGAGATCGTCCTCGTCGATCAGTCGCCGCTCTCGCGCACGCCGCGCTCCAATCCCGCGCTCTATACGGAAGCTTGGGACGCCATCCGCAATCTCTTCGCCGACACGGCCGCCGCGCAGGAAGCCGGTTTCAACGCCTCCAGCTTTTCCTTTAACAGCGGCGAAGGCCGTTGCGATCATTGCCAGGGTCTCGGTTACGAACGCGTCGAGATGCAGTTCCTCTCCGACGTGTTTGTGCCGTGCCCGGTTTGCGAAGGCCGCCGCTTCAAACCCGAAGTGCTGGCCATTCGCTGGCAGGGGTACTCCGTTTCCGATCTCCTCAACACCAGCGTGACCGAGGCGCTTGCGCTCTTCGCCGTTGAATCGGCGATCCAAGCCAAGCTGCGTGTGCTCGAATCCGTCGGCCTCGGCTACCTCACGCTCGGCCAGCCGCTCAACACGCTTTCCGGCGGTGAATCGCAACGCCTCAAACTCGTTCGCTACCTCGCCGGCCGCACCGGCATCATAGGCGACCAGCGCGCATTGCTTTTGCTCGACGAACCGACCACCGGACTGCATCGGCACGACGTCAAACGCCTGCTCTCCGTGCTCCAAGCCTTGGTGGATCAAGGCCACAGCATCATCGTCATCGAGCACAATCTCGACGTGCTGAAATCGGCCGACTGGCTCATCGAAATCGGCCCCGAGGCCGGCGCTGACGGCGGCCGCATCGTCGCCGAAGGCCCCCCTGAACTCGTCGCCCAAACCAACACCGCCACCTCCCCGTTTCTCCGCGACGCCCTGATGTGTAACCCATTAGGTTACACTTTTGAGCCGCTCGCGGCCGAGGAACAGGCACCCTATGGCGTCACCACCGCGCACGCCGCGGAGCTCACCATCACCGGGGCGCGGGAGAACAACTTGAAAAATCTCTCGCTGACGATTCCGCATCACGAATTGTCCGTCGTCACCGGCGTTTCCGGCTCGGGCAAATCCACGCTCGCCTTCGACATCGTGTTCGCCGAGGGCCAACGCCGGTTCATGGAATCGATGTCGCCCTACGCGCGGCAGTTCGTCGAACAACTCCCTCGCCCGGCCATTGACCGTCTAACAGGCATTCCGCCGACTGTCGCGATCGAGCAACGCGTCACGCGCGGTTCGCGCAAATCCACCGTCGCCACGATCACAGAGGTCGCCCAATACCTGCGCCTGCTCTACGCGCGACTCGGCGTGCAGCACCATCCCGACACCGACAAACCCGTCGAACCGCTTTCCCCCGCGCAACTGCGTCGCTTGCTCACGCGCGTGCTGGCCTCACCCAAAGCCAGACGATCGAGGCATCTCTATCTTTGCGCCCCGCTCATTCGCGGACGCAAGGGCCATCACCAACCCATCGCCACTTGGATCGCCAAACAGGGCTACGCAATGATGCGCGCCGATGGCCAACTCATCGCGGTCGAGGCATTCACCAAACTCGATCGCTACCGCGAGCACGACATCGAGGTCGTCGTCGCCGACCTGAAGACCGCGGCCAAGACCGCCGACGCGCTCGCCACCGCGTTGCGTCTCGGCAAGGGCTCGTGTTTTCTACTCGCACCGCTAGACGGGATTCTGTCCTGGTTTTCCACCACACGCACCGACATCGAATCCGGCGAATCGTTTCCCGAGCTCGATCCGAAGCATTTTTCGTTCAACTCGCCGCGCGGCTGGTGTCCGACCTGCCGCGGCCACGGCAAGGTTTACCCGTGGATGCTTGAACCGAAGAAAGACGATGAGGACGATCCGATGACGCGGTTGCGCAGCTTCGGCATCGAGACGATCGACGAGGTTTCCCACGGCGGCATGCCCTGCCCCGAGTGTCGGGGCGAACGGCTCAATCGCGTCGCCCGCGCCGTCAAATTGCACTTCCGCGGGCGCCAAGACCCAATGTCACTGCCCGAGTTGCTGCGCGACACGCCGTCCACCCTACTGAAAAATTTGCGCAAGCTCGCTCTCGACCGTCGCGGGAAACTCATCACGCAGGACATCATCCCCCAGATCGAAGAGCGGCTGAAATTTCTCGATCACGTCGGCCTCGGCTACCTTGCGCTCGACCGGCCGACCGAAACGCTCTCGGGCGGCGAAGCCCAGCGCATCCGGCTCGCCGCGCAACTCGGCTCCAACCTCTCCGGCGTGCTCTACGTGCTCGACGAGCCGAGCATCGGTCTGCACGCCCGCGATAATGACCGCCTGATCGAAACGCTTCAAGCGCTCCGCGCGAAGGGCAACACGCTCCTCGTGGTCGAGCATGACGACGGGTTGATGGAACGCGCCGACCGTATCATCGACCTCGGCCCGGCCGCCGGTGTGCACGGCGGCGAGCTGTTGGCCAACGGCACTCCCGCCGAAATCAAGCGCAGCGATAAGTCCCTCACCGGTCTATTTCTCAAACAGGGCATCGCCCATCCGTTGCGCGGAACCTATCGCCCGTTGCCCGCCCAAGGGGCGAAGTCCCGCGGCTGGCTCGAATTGAAGGGCGCGGCCTATCGCAACCTCAAAGGCTTCGATTTGCGCGTCCCGCTCGGCCGCCTGACCATGGTCGCCGGTCCCAGCGGCGCGGGCAAATCCACCCTCTTTCGCGACGTGCTGCATCCGGCCGTCGCCCACGCCATCAAAGCCGGAAAATCCAAGCTCACCGGCCGCGATTTTGTTCGTAATACGAACTTCTCCCCCGACGGCGAGCCGGACGCGACTGTTCGTAATACGAACAGTCGCCCGTTTGCGGAGCTGCGCGGCGCGCACGGTTTCAAATCCGTGATCGAGGTGGACCAGTCGCCGATCGGCAAGACGCCGCGCTCCACGCCCGCCACCTATCTCGGCGTTTTTGATTTGATCCGGCAGTTCTTCGCCTCGCTGCCCGATGCGAAAATCCGCGGTTACAACGCCGGGCGTTTTTCATTCAACACCGCGGGTGGCCGCTGCGAGACCTGCGCCGGCGCGGGGCGCATCAAATTGGAAATGGCGTTCATGCCGGACACCTACCTCGCATGTGACGATTGTGGCGGCTCGCGTTACGCGGCCGAACTTACCGACATCACATGGAAAGGCAAAAACATCGGCGAAGTGCTGCGCCTCACGTTTGAAGAAGCGGTTCAGTTCTTCGATTTCCATTCCCAGCTTTCCGAAGTCTGCCGTCTGATGGTGGATTGCGGTCTCGGCTATCTGACGCTCGGACAAAGTTCGCCCACACTTTCCGGCGGGGAGGCGCAACGCCTCAAGCTCGTGACCGAGCTCTCGCGCGGGCTCGCCAGTTACAAGGAACGCTCGCGCGGCGCCACGCCGCAGAATCTATACCTGCTCGAAGAGCCGACCATTGGACTCCATTTGAGCGACTGCGAGAAACTCATCCGCGTGCTGCACTCTCTCGTGGATCAAGGCCACACCGTGGTCGTGATTGAACACCATCTCGATCTACTCGCCGAAGCCGATTACCTGATCGAGCTCGGTCCGGACGGCGGTCCCGGCGGCGGCCAATTGCTCTATCAAGGACCGGTCACGGGCCTAGCCAAAGTGAAACGCTCGCCCACAGCACCGTATCTGGCAGCCAGGCTCAATCGCACACCGACAGGCTAACCCCTCGATCAAGTGACTTGTTGATCGTGCAACTTAGCGGCGTCGGAGGCGACTTTGATGAGTTCGACCAGTGAGACTGGCTTCAGCAAATAGCGGAACAGTGCGGCCTCGTTCACGCTGCGCAGCAACATCTCGGGCTTCATGTAGCCAGTCACGAGAATACGCTGCATGTGCGGATACTCCTCCCGCGCGCGCACCAAAAAACTCATGCCGTTGCCGCCGGGCATCAGATGATCGGCGATCACAACCTTAAATTGCTTCTTATGCAAAATGAACTCCGCCTCGCGCACCGAATTCGCCGTGGTCACATCAAACATGCCGCGTAACGCCGCTGTGAACACCTCCAGCAAGGGCTGTTCGTCATCAATCAACAGGATGGCCCCCTTTGTCGAGGTCCCCCCAGGAGTGGTGTTTTCGGCAGAGCTCATGCCGGGTCACTCTGTGATACGAAGTTTGCTTGGCAAATTCATTTGCTCTAGTGACCAAAGCGGCGCTGGTTTTGCGTTGCCGACTCCCGGAGTCGGATATTGCATGGCCTAACTGACGCCATGGCTGAATACGATCTGTCCACGCTCGCCCGTAACGGCTTGTTGCACACGGTTTCCGCTGATCACCTCACACTCGCCGGCATGACGGCCCCCAATGCCGCCGGGAACACCCCGCTTCACACCGCCGCGCGTTACGGCACTCTGCAGCACATACCCGCGACGTTTCTGACCGCGACCACGCTCTCACTGAAAAACGACTCGGGCTACACGCCGCTGCATCACGCGGCAATGGGGGGCAACCTCAACCACGTGCCGTCGTCGTTGCTCACGGAAGAGCTGCTATCCAAGCGCAGCAATTCCGGCTACACGGTGTTTCATGTCGCCGCCGCGCACGGCCATCTGGATCAAATCCCTCCGGCACTCATCACATCGGAGATCATTCTACTCCAGACAGATCTTGGCAACAACCTCCTGCATGAGGCTGCTGAAGCCGGGACACTCGACCTACTGCCCGCCCAGTATCTCACGCAGGAATATCTCTCGGCCAAGAACATCAGCGGCGAAACCGTCTTCCATGTGGCGGCGCTCAACGGCAACTTCGCGCAAATCCCCTCCGTCACCATTTCGAGCGCCGCATTGCTGGGAAAAACCAATTCGGGCGACACGGTCTTCCATGCCGCCGCCATCTCCGGGCACCTCAGCCAACTGCCCGCCGAGTTACTGACCCGCGGCAACCTCGTGATCGCATCTAAAACCGGATTTACCGCCATCCATGCCGCGGCTGAAACCGGTCAGCTCAAACACATTCCCATTGTGCAACTCACCCGCGATCTCCTGACCACACGCAACGACAACGGCGACACCCCGCTCCATGCCGCCGCCTCCGAGGGTCACCTCAGCCAGATTCCCCAGGCCATGCTGACCGAAGAACTTCTAAATCTCCGCAATTACGAAGGTCTCACCGTGGGTCGCTTGGCCATTGAACGTGGCTTCGCCCAGCACCTGCCGCCAAACCTGCGCCCCAAAACTCCTGGCTTGCTCGGCAAGATGCTAATCAAAACCGGGCTTTCCCGGCCACCCTTCGCGTGATTCCGGGAGTCGGCCGGCGTTTCGCCAGTGGTGTCGAAAGGACGCACTTTGCGCTTTCCGCCGGGCGCGCAGTGATTTTCACTGCTCCGCTATTTTTCCAATGAACACCACGATATCCGCCATTTCCGCCCGCGAGATCATTGATTCCCGCGGCAACCCGACCGTCGAGGTCGATGTAACCCTCGCCGATGGCACGCTCGGCCGTGCCGCCGTGCCCTCCGGTGCCTCGACCGGCGAACACGAGGCGCTCGAACTGCGCGACGGTGCCGTCAAAGGTGCCAACGCCGCCGCCAAGACCCGATATCTCGGCAAAGGCGTGCGCGCCGCCGTCGCCAACGTGAAGACCAAAATCGCGCCCACACTCGTCGGCTTCGACGCCTGCGATCAAGTCGGCATCGACCGCGCCATGCTCAAGCTCGATGGCACCTCGACCAAGTCGAAGCTCGGCGCCAACGCCATCCTCGGCGTCTCCCTTGCCAGCGCGCACGCCGCCGCCAACGCCCTCGGCCAACCGCTCTACAAATATCTCGGCGGCCCCAACGCCAAGGTCCTGCCCGTGCCGATGATGAACATCATGAATGGTGGCGCGCATTCCGATGCCCCGATCGATTTTCAAGAGTTCATGATTCGCCCGGTCAACTTCGACACCTTTGCCGACGCTCTTCGTGCGGGTTGCGAGGTTTTTCACTCGCTCAAAAAGGTGCTCAAGGCCAAGGGCCTGTCCACTGCTGTCGGCGACGAAGGCGGCTTCGCGCCCAATCTGGCTTCGACCACCGATGCGCTCGACGCCATCGCCGAGGCGGTCAAGGCCGCGGGTTACAAGCTCGGCAAGGACATCATGCTCGCGCTCGACGTGGCCTCCTCCGAGTTCTACGACGCCAAGACCAAGAACTACGTATTCAAAAAATCCACTGGTCAAAAATTCACCGGCGATGAGTTCGTCGCCTACTACCGTGACCTCATCGCGAAATACCCGATCGATTCCATCGAGGACGGTTGCGCTGAAAACGACTGGAGCACGTGGAAGAAGCTCACCGACGCGATCGGCGACAAGTGCCAGCTCGTCGGTGACGACCTCTTCGTCACCAATGTGGAGTTCCTCAAGAAAGGCATCGCCACCGGCACCGCCAACTCGATCCTCGTCAAGGTCAACCAAATCGGCTCCCTCACCGAAACCCTCGACGCCGTCGAACTCGCGCACAAGCACCGCTACACGGCCGTTATTTCTCACCGCTCTGGCGAAACCGAGGACACGACCATCGCCGATATCGCGGTCGCGACCAACGCCGGCCCAATCAAGACTGGCTCCGCCTCCCGCACCGACCGCGTGGCGAAATACAACCAGCTCCTCCGCATCGAGGAAGAACTCGGCGCCACCGCGATCTACGCTGGCCGCCTCTAATACCGCTGCGTTGCGTTCCCAAGCCGGTCCTTTCGGGACCGGCTTTTTAACACATACCGTCTCGACGCGCGGTCCAAAGCCACTAGCTTATACCCATCATGCGCCTCGTCCTCATCACTGCCGCCGCCTTGAGCCTCGCTTGTGGCCTCCATGCCACCGAATCTGAAGAGACCCCGGAAGCCCAAGCGGAGCGCGAAGCCCGCGTGAAGGCCAACCTCACGGAACACGCCGAACGCCGGGCCAAACAAGACTCAACAAAAGACGAGCCGCGTCCCGAGACGCCAACGGTAACTCAAGACGACCCCGCCCTACTGCTACCGGAATACCGCGTGAGTAGCAGCCGCATCTCCGAGCTCGAGATCGAAATCAAGAAGCTCAACCGCGACATCGAGCGTGCCAGAAAGAAACTGAAACCTAGCGACCTCGACGAGACGCTCAACCGGGACGACGCCCCTAAGGTGCTCGCCATCCTTGGTGGGAAAACCGCCGCCCAGCGAAAAAGCGTCGCCGCTGAACGCGTCAACCTGATGGAAGCCGAGCGCGATATCCTCGAAGCCATGAAGCACGTGCGCACAAAGAAGGAAGAGGCCGAACTCAAGGAACAGCTTAACGCCTTCAAGACCATGCGCCGCCAGCTCGACGACGTGCTGCGCTGATTTATCGCGGCCGCTGCTGTTAGTGCGGGGGCCTCCGGCCACCTATTCCACGCGCAAAATATATCCGCGCAGGTATTCGCTCTCGGGCATAGTCACGAGCACCGGATGGTCCGCCGGTTGATGGCAAAACTCAATCACTTGCACGCGGCGTTTCGCGTCGGCCGCCGCAGCCGCCACCACGCCACGCAGCTCCGCGTCCTGCATGTGGTGCGAACAGGTATAAGTCGCCAGCACGCCTCCCGGAGCCAGCCGCTGCATCGCACGCAAATTTAGCTCCTTGTAGCCGCGCAGCGCGCCATCCATCGCCTTTTTTGACTTCGCGAACGGCGGCGGATCGAGCACAATCACGTCCCACTGTGCCACCGTTCCGCCCTCGAGCGCGTTGAACCAGTCGAAGACATTCGCCTCGGCAAACCTCGCGCCGACGCGATTGCGCTCCGCATTGCGCCGCGCCTGCTCAATCGCATCGGCCGCGCTGTCGAGCCCTAGCACCTCGGCGGCACCGGCACGTGCCGCATGTAGCGCAAAAGACCCTTGGTTGCAGAACGCGTCGAGCACACGCTTACCCACGCAATACTTCGCCACGACCGCGTGCTGCTCGCGCTGGTCCAGGTAAAAACCGGTTTTCTGTCCGTGCTGCAGATCAAGCCAGTAATCGAATCCGTCAATGTTCGCCCAACGCGGTGCCCAGTCCTTGCCCGTGCGCGTGCGCACATCCTGATCGAGCCCCTCCAACCGGCGCAGGTTCGAGTCGTTGCGAAAAATCACTTCCTCCACTCCGGCGAGCTCACACACCAAGCCGGCCAACACATCCG
>JADLBI010000285.1 GCA_020847775.1 Opitutaceae bacterium | reverse complement strand
GCGCGCTGGATGCTTATCGAAGCAACATTACCGGCACGCTCCGAGTCTTCGATGGCATTTCGCGCATCGGCGCAGGTGGACTGACCGTTAACTCCGCTGGTCGTGTTTTTGTCACGAGCACACTCGAACTCGGTGGTGCCTCGTCAAATCAAGGCCGCATCACCTTGATGGACGGGATGGGATTGATCAATGGCAGCACACTCGGCAATTCGGGTCTGATCACAGGTGACGGTCAAATCGCTTCCCAAGTCACCAATCTTGCGACCGGTGAAATCCGTAGCGAAGCAGGTAGCACCATCGCGCTCACTCATGCCGGCGGGCTAGATAATCGGGGGCTGCTTGCGCTCAACGGCGGCACTCTCGAGGTCACCGGCGCGCTGACCAACACAACAAGTGGCGCGGTCGTCAGCGGTCGCGGCAGCCTGATCGCTCATGGTGGACTCACAAACTCCCGTTCGATGAACTTCAGTTCCGGCACAACGGACATCTATGGCAATGTGGCCAACACCGGCGGCGGCACCATCATCACCAGTGGCGGATCTGCGGCCGTCACCACATTTCATGATGATCTATCACATCAGGGCGCAGAAATTCGCACCAGTGAAGGCAGCTCGACTGTTATATTCGGAACTCTCTCCGGCTCCGGAGCATTTACCGGCACCGGCAGTGTTTTCATCGAAGGTGGTTTGAATATCGGCAGCAGCCCCGGTCTCGGCAGCTTCGGTGGCAATCTCTCCCTCGGAGCCAATACCACCGCCATCTGGGAAATCAATGACGTCAACGGAGCGGCTGGCACCAATTGGGACTTTCTACAAATCGGCGGCGTTCTCTCCATCACGGCCACGACAGCAAGCCCGCACACCATCTACCTCACTACGCTCGATTTCCAGAACGATCCAGCAACGGTCGCCAATTTCGATTCCGCAAGCGACTACAGCTTTGCCTACGCCTCGGCAACCGGTGGTGTCACCGGTTTCTCAACCGACAAGTTCGTCATTGATACGGGTGATTTCCTCAACGCATTTGCCGGTGATTGGTCGATCACTTTGGACGGCAACACCATCAATCTCAATTATAGCGCTGTGCCCGAACCGTCCACTTATGCCGCCCTCGTCGGATTCACGGCGTTGGGTCTCGCCATCTGGCGTCGCCGCCGCGCGGCAAACCAGCAGCACATGTAACCGGTCTGGACATTTCGGGCCAGTGGTCCGCGCTCCCGAGCAATCGCTTTTTTCGACCTCCGTGCGCTCCGCGCTCTCTGTGTTAATAGCCCTTCCTCACAAAATCGGCGTAAGCGGCGGGCCCACGACTTTGTAGAGACGCGTGAGGATCTCTTTGGTCGAAAGCATGCCGTCGGTGCCGGGAAAGGAACCGGCATCGCGGTAATGCCGGTGGAAATCGGGATGCTCCGTCGGCAACTCACGCTTGCCCGGCAGCAGTTCGTAACTGGTCGTGTTTTGAATCGGCCAGACATCGAGCGGCGTGCGCGAAATGATGCCGTCAATCAACGTATGCACCACGCCCACCGGCAGCGGCAGGTCGCGTTTGCCGATCACCCAACTATTTTCCGGCTGCATGTCCGAATCGATCGCCGCGCTGAGCTCCCGCGCAAATGTTTCGTCCTCGATCACGAGACCGACCTCGGTGTTCAGATTTTCGGAACGCGGATCAAGATTGTAGGAACCGACAAAACTCACGCGATTGTCCACGACCAAGGTCTTGGCGTGAATGCACAAAAACGGCTTCGTCTTGTTGCTCGCTCGTTCCGTTACCACCAGCTCCGCCATCGCATCATAACTCGGGAAAAGCGCACGCAATGACTCCGGCTGCGGTTTGAATTCGTGAATCTCAAGTCCGAGATCGCGCACATAAATGCCGCGCAACCGGTAGTTGGCCGAATACGCGAGCAAGTTGTCGGTTGAAGCAAAGCTGTTCGACGAGATGCGAATGCTCATCTGCGGATTTTTGCGACGCAGCTCTTTCACGAGCCGCCGCGCCGGTTTGCTCAAAATCAGATAAGGCGTCTGCATCACGATGCTCTGGTCCGCGCTGGCGGCCAGATCGCGCAGCTCGCGCGTGATGCGTGAATCGCGCGCGAAGAACCCCGCGGACTTGCCGGGTTTATCCACGATGAAGTGAACCTTGGCCACCGGCCGAAGCTGTGTGCGCAAGCGTTGCGCTGCCTCGGCAACGTCGTTGGCCAAGACCGCTTCATCGCCAAAGAAAGTGCCGAAATCGTAATCGGACCGCGAAGTGTAGCGCGGAAAACCGTCGCGTTTGATAATCGCCGCCACGTCGGCCAATTCCGTGCCGGGCACAGTGTGCTTATAATCCCAAAACGCCTCGAACGATTCCACGGCCGCCTGCGCCACCGGGCTGACCGCGAGCACATTGCGGTAGCGAAAATTCATCGTCCGCGAATAGTCGAAGTAAGTGTTCTCAATGTTGCGTCCGCCGGTCAGCATGACCGCGCCGTCGAAGACCATGAGCTTGTTGTGCATCCGCTGATTGGTGCCGTGAAATGACAGCGCGCCCGCCAGCATGGTTTGCCAGAGCGACGGATTGATCCGCCGCATCGCCGGCCGATAGTGCCGCACTTGAAAATTCGGGTGCACCGTGGCGAGAAACGCTACGGTGCGCGGGTCCTGATCCGACACCATGTGATCGGCGATGATGCGCACACGGACACCGCGCTTCGCCGCCTCGATCAATTCGTAGATGAGCAACCGTCCACATTCGTCATCGGTCCAAATAAAAGTCTGAATGTCGATCGACTCGTGCGCGTGGCGGATCAAGTGCAACCGCAGCCACAACGCATCACGGCCGTTCTCAATACTCACGACGCGATTGCCCAGCGTCGGATCGCCCGACGCGTTCACGACCACCGGACCGAAAGGAGAATCCGCAAAGGACTCGGCCCCAGCGGCAGCGACCCACAAAAGTAGCAAACCGAGGATGCCGGTGGTCCTCATGAGATAACGCTTCGCTCGTTTCATCGGCGGAAAGTAACTACAAATGGACACGTTTCGAGCGAAGCGACAGCCTCATTCACACGAATACTTTCAATCCTATTAACCACAGATGAACACAGATGGTCACAGATTCAGAACATGAATTATATCTGTGTTTATCTGTGTTCATCCGTGGTTAAAAAAACTCAGCCAAGAATTTCCAGCATGCGCTGGAACAGCCGGTTCACCTTGGCCTGATTTTCTTTCACCAAGTCCTTGAACTTCGCGAAGTCGATCTCGGTGCCTTCGAGGCCGTTGGCGTAATTGTCGATGAGCGCGAGGCTATTGTAGCTAAGTCCGGCCTCGGTGCAGAGGTCGGCTTCGTGGCAAGCGGTCATGCCGATGACATCGCCCCAGTGCTGCACGATGCGAATCTCCGCCTTCGTTTCAAAGCGCGGGCCGCGCATCTGCACATAAACTTTGCCCGGGTGAATCGTGAATTCCGGAGCGAGTTTTTCGAGCAGCAGCGGAATCAAGTTGTTGGCGATGCCCGGCGCGCCGCCTTTGAGTTCTTTGTCGTAAAACGTCGCCGGCCCCTGTTGCAGCCCGACGTAATCGCTGCACGAAACGAAGGTGCCCGGCGGTAAGTCCTTCTTCAGCGAACCGACGGAGTTGAGCGAAACGATGTCTTTGAAGCCGAGTTCGGCGAGCGCACGAATATTGGCGCGATAATTGATCGAATGCGGCGGCAGCGGAAACGCGTAGCCGTGACGGTTGATGAGCGCGAAGTCCCCTTTGGTTTTGTAAGTGACCTCGCCGAATTCGGTCTGGATGGTTTTGACGGACCAGGAAGCGAACAGGTCGGAGTTGACGATGCTCGTGCCACTGATGAATGCGACTTTCATGTCCCCATCAACGCCGCGCGCCCGCACCGAGACAATCCGAATTCCTCAACCCCAGCTTGCAACGGACCCACATTTTGTCCGAATCCCCAAAGCCACCAATCTCAATACTTTCTTCCGCTGATTACTCGGATAACACAGATTTAATCAATCCGACTCATCCGCGCTCATCAGTGTAATCCGCGGCAAAAACTCCCTTTTCCTCCCATGCCCCTCCTCGACAAACCGCTAGCTGAGCTCCGCACTTATCAAGGCCTCAATCCGCGGCCTTCTGACTTCGACGCCTACTGGGCGACCGCGCTCGCCGAACTTGATGCGACCGATCCGAAACCGGAATTGGTGCCGAGCAACGCCATCGCGCCACGCAATGCCGAGGTGTTTGACCTGTGGTTTACCGGCGTCGGCGGCGCGCGGGTTTACGCCAAGTATCTCCGCCCCAAGAAACGCAGCGTCAAGTGTCCGGCCATTCTGCAATTTCACGGTTACTCGGGCAACGGCGGCGATTTTTCCGGCAAGCTATCCTACACCAGCGAAGGTTTCTGCGTGGCCGCGCTCGATGCGCGCGGTCAAGGTGGGCGTTCCGAAGATGTCGGCGGTGTCAAAGGCACCACGTTGAAAGGCGACATCATTCGTGGTCTCGACGATCCCAATCCGCAAAAGCTGCTCTTCCGCAGCATCTTTCTCGACACCGCGCAACTCGCGCGCGTCGTGATGGGTTTTGAGGAAGTGGACGCCACGCGCGTCGGCGCGATGGGCGGCTCGCAAGGTGGCGCCCTCACCCTCGCCTGCGCCGCGCTCGAACCGCGCATCAAACGCGCCGCGCCGATCTTCCCGTTTCTGTGCGATTACCAGCGCGTGTGGGAGATGGACCAGGCCAAGGCCGCTTACGAGGAACTCAGTTATTATTTCCGCCTGTTCGACCCGCGCCACGAACGCGAAAAGGAAATCTTCACCAAGCTCGGCTACATCGATTGCCAACACCTCGCCCCGCGCATCAAAGCCGAGGTGCTCATGTATGTCGGTCTGATGGACCCGATTTGCCCGCCCTCCACGCAATTCGCCGCTTACAACAAAATCGCCGCAAAGAAAGACATGGTCATCTATCCCGACTTCGGCCACGAAGCCCTGCCCGGCGAAAGCGACCAGACGTTTAACTTCATGCTCGGGTTGTAAGATTCAATCCGTGTGAACCACGGATGGACACGTTTCGAGCGAAGCGACTGCCTCATTCAGATCCCCGGAGCAAGTTCCGGGGCATTGGAGGGACCGGCTCCGTCCGGTCCGCGCCCGCGCTGAGCTTGCGCTCGCCAAACCGGCCGACGCGGAGGTCGGCCCTCCATCCAAGCCGGAGCAAGCTCCGGGGTATCGGACCCAAAGGGAATGAAATTCAAACCAGTTTAGCCACAGATGAACTCAGATAGGCACAGATTGAATACCCCTGGTTTTTATCTGTGTGCATCTGTGTTAATCTGTGGTTCAAGGCCTTTCCCATTCGTGTGAATTCGTGCCCATTCGTGGTTAAACTCCATTGATGATCACAACCAGCTCACCTTCTCGAATCGCTGCGCCAGCGCCACGTCGTTCGTCGTGACCTTGTTGCCCACGTGGTGGGTCGTCAGGCGCACGGTCACGGTGTCGTAAACATTGGTCCATTCGGGATGATGATTCATGCTCTCGGCCTCGAAAGCCATGCGCACCATGAACGACATGGCCTCGCGAAAACTGCCGAATTCGAATGCTTTCACGAGCGCGCTGCCTTCGTGTTTCCAGCCGGGAAGGCTCTTGAGCGCTTCCGTGATTTCTTCAGGGGTAAGGGTTAAATTCGCCATAACTTCTCACCATACGCTCATCCTCCAGAATGGCAAACACCCTTGGCCGCCGTCTTGTCCGCCATAGCCTTGGCGAAGGTGGAAGCTTTATGCGAAGGCGGCTTGTCAAACCCCGCGGGCGCTCCCTAACTCACCGCACCACCGATGCCGCAGACTACCAGCAGCACACATCCCGCGCACGTTGCCATCATCATGGACGGCAACGGCCTCTGGGCCCAACAACGCGGCTTGCCCCGCATCGAAGGTCACCGTCGCGGCGTCGAAACCGTCCGCACCGTGACCGACGCGGGCCGTGAGCTCGGCCTGCGCACCCTCACGCTCTACGCGTTCTCCGTGGAAAATTGGAATCGCCCGCAGGACGAGGTCGGCGCGCTCATGGGCTTGTTGGAGTTCTATCTCAAAAAAGAACTCAACACCTTCATCAAAAATCGCATTCGCCTGCGCACGATCGGCCGCACGCATTTGCTGCCTGCGGGCGTGCAAAAACACCTCAACCACACGATCGAGGTCACCAAGGACTTTGACGATTACACCCTCGTCCTCGCGCTCAACTACGGCGCGCGCACGGAAATCGTCGATGCCGCGCGCGCCTACGCCGCCGCCATCACCAAGGGCGAGATCGCGGCCAACGACGAGTCGTGGGCATCATTCAGCCGTCACCTCTACACCGCCGATCTGCCCGACCCCGATCTTATCATTCGCACCTCGGGCGAAGAACGCCTCAGCAATTTTCTCCTGATGCAGGGCGCTTACGCCGAACTCGTTTTCACGCCGGTGCTCTGGCCTGATTTCGGCAAGGACGATCTCGCCGCGGCCATCAGCGCCTATGGCAAACGCGAGCGCCGTTACGGCAAGACCAGCGCCCAACTCAACCCCGCCGCCACTTCCTGATCCATGACCAAACGCATCTTCAGCACCATCCTCCTCTGGGTGATCGTCGGCGCCGTGTTGTGGTATTTCCGCACCGCCGGCGCGGTGCTCCTTGTCGGCGTACTCGCGCTGCTGACACTCGCGGAATTCTACCGCCTGCTCGACGGGGCTGGTTTCGCGCCCTTCGGTCGGCTGGGCGCGCTGATGGGCGGCCTCATCACCTTGAGCCCTTGGTTGGAACAACAATACGGGCTCGGCTCCGCTCACGCCCCTGCTCTCGCGGTGCTGATTTTTTCCCTACGCATCCTCGGTGAACGCCCCGCGGCCAAGCGCGTCGAGGCGCTGGCCGCCACGCTTTTCGGGCTGCTCTACGTGGCGTGGATGCTGCAATACTTCGTGCGAATTCTCATCGCGAATCCGGCGGCACCGTCACAGGGTCTCATCTTGTTTCTCTGGCTCGTGGCCGTGGCCAAGTTCTGTGATGTCGGCGCCTTGCTCACAGGATTGGCGATTGGCCGGCACAAGATGTCGCCCGAAATCAGCCCCAAGAAAACCTGGGAAGGCGCGGCTGGCGGCGTGCTCGTCTCGATGGGCATCGGCGCATTGATCGCATGGTTCGGTCGTGATCTTGTGCCTGCGGGAATGACGCCGCTCGTCGCCGCCCTCATCGCCGCGCCCATCGCCGCCGTCGCGATCGTCTCCGATTTGATCGAATCCATCATCAAGCGCCGCGCCGCGATCAAGGACTCCGGCGGCATCATCCCCGGCATCGGCGGCATGTTTGACGTGAGCGACTCGCTCATTCTCACCGCGCCGCTCGGGTATATGTTGTTCAGCTACGTTCTCTGAGCTCCGCCTCTTCGCTTGCCCAAACGCCGTCGCTTGCGGCAATGTCCGCCCTCTTGGCCGACCAATCTCCAATTTCCCGCAAGCGTGTTGTGCTGCTCGGTGCCACCGGCTCGATCGGCGAAAACGCCCTGCGCGTCATCGCCGCGCATCCCGACAGGCTCGAACTCGTCGGCATCGCCGCCCAACAGAATTGGGAAAAACTCGCCGCCATCGCCAAACTCCATCGGGTCCCGCATGTCGGTTTGTTCACCGAGACCGCCTGCGCCGCAGCCAAGGCGTCGAGCCGCTTCGCGCCGGGCACTTCGTTTCACGTCGGCATGGAGGGGCTCGTCGAACTCGCCCGGCTGCCTGAGGCCGACATCGTGCTCGTGGCCGTGGTTGGCACGACCGCGTTGGAGCCCACGCTCGCGGCGATCAACGCCCGCAAGACCATCGCGCTCGCCTCGAAAGAGATTCTTGTACTCGCGGGCAAATTTGTCATGGCCGCCGCCAAGGCCAACGGCGTTCGGCTTCTGCCGGTCGACAGCGAGCACAACGCCGTTTTCCAATGTATCGAGGGCCACCCGACCGCGGGCGTGCGCCGCATCATGCTCACCGCCAGCGGCGGCGCGTTTCGCGACTGGCCCGTCGAAAAGCTCCGCGATGTCACTCCGGCCGATGCGCTCAAGCATCCCAACTGGGCGATGGGGCCGAAGATCACCGTCGATTCCGCCACACTCGCCAACAAGGGCCTCGAACTCATCGAAGCGCAGTGTCTGTTCGATCTGAAGCCCGAGCAGTGCCATGCGGTGCTGCATCCGCAAAGCATCGTCCACTGCCTCGTCGAATACCGCGACGGCGCGATGCTCGCGCAGCTCTGCCCGCCATCCATGACCTTCGCCATCCAGCACGCGATGCTTTACCCCGCGCGCGCGCCGGGCGTGGATGCGCCCCTCGATTTCACCCGGCTGCTCTCGCTGGATTTCAAGCCCGTGGACACCCACCGCTATCCCATGCTGCGGCTCGCGCAGGAAACCATGCGCGTCGGCGGCAGCGCCCCGGCGGTGTATAACGCCGCCAACGAAATCGCCGTCGGCGCGTTTCTCGCCGGGCGCGTTGCTTTTCTTGAGATTCCCCAAATCGTGGAGCAAACCATCGCCACCATCGCCAATACCGAACCCGCTTGTTTGTCCGACATTTTGGCCGTTGATGCCGAGGCCCGTCGCATTGCCCAATCGAAAATCACTAAGCAAAAATCGATACTTTAAATCGTGCCCGCCGACCTCTTCCAAAGCCTGCTCTCCAACATCTGGGCGATTCTGCTCACCATCCTCGCTTTCGGGGCGTCGATCTTTGTGCACGAGCTCGGCCACTTTCTCGCCGCGCGCCGCCGCGGGCTGCACGTCGATCGCTTCTCCATCGGTTTCGGTCCGGCCATCTGGTCGTGGCGTGGCAAGGACGGTGTGGAGTATCGCATTTCATGGCTGCCGCTCGGCGGTTACGTGACGCTCCCCCAGCTCGCCGCGATGAGCGGAATCGAAGGCGAAAGCTCCGTGGACGTGGCCCAACTGCCGCCCGTTTCCTACGGCAGCCGAATGCTGGTTCTCGTGGCTGGCGCAGCCTGCAATATCCTCTTCGCTCTCGCCCTCGCCTGTGTCATTTGGATCACCGGCCAGCCGAGCAACAGCATGGCTGCGTCAACCACCATCGGCTACGTGGCCCCCGAATTGACCCTGACGGACGGCTCCAAAGTCGCCTCGCCCGCACGCGAAGCCGGCTTGCAACCAGGTGACGTGATCCGGGCTATCGACGGCCGCAAAGTCCGCGAGTGGACCGACATCGTGCAAAACGTTGTGACTGGCTCCGGCCGCACAGCCACCGACCGGCCCAAAGCTGTTTTCACCATCGAGCGCGC
>JADLBI010000284.1 GCA_020847775.1 Opitutaceae bacterium | reverse complement strand
AGAAACGGTGTGAATATCATCTGGGCTTAGAAGGTCCGGTGGGTCCAAACTGGTGCTTTCAAGTTTCTTCACATCCACGAGGCCGATAAAGCGTCGTCCGTTCAATGTGAAAAACCCGATTGGACTGTGGGCGATCTCATTCCGCAACCGTGCCTCGACCTCAACTTGCCTCCATAGCGCGATCACGTCGTCGTATCCAGTGAGAGTGGCCAACCGAGACGTGATCTTCTCGATTCGCTGCTCCAGCGTTCCGCTTGAAGATCGCACGATCTTGACTCTTTCGGCGTCACCGAAAAGCAGCCCAATCCATCTGTGGCTCAGAAGCTCAAGCGGTGAGAAACAGATAAACAACCGTCCAATTGCTCTACACCATGTATTCTGCTCGTCTTCGGAAAGATCAACCAGTCTAGCGGGCCGACCGCTGTCTTTAGTTTTCATGGCTAGGGAAGGCTTTTGTCGGGTTCGGTAGGTTCCGGCAAAAGCCTTACTCAGTGCGGGGTTACGTGGTGATGGCTGCGGGTATCATGCCTTGGGGAACTTCACCCACTTGGCGCCAAGCTTTGACGACTTCACGACGGTCTCGATGAAGGCCATGCCGTAAACGCCGTCTTCGATGGTGGGGAAGTCGAGGTCCTTGGGTGGCTTCCTGCCGTGGACCTCGGCGTCGATGGCGCGGAAGGCCTCCTGGTAGATGTTGGCGAAGGCCTCGAGGTAGCCCTCGGGGTGGCCGGCGGGGATGCGGGTGAACTTCTTCGCCTGTTCGCAGAGGTAGCCGTTGCCGCGGCGCCAGATCTCGCGGGGCTTGTCGGCGTATTTGACCACGAGTTCGTTGGGGAACTCCTGCCGCCACTCGAGTCCGGCCTTGGTGCCATAAACGCGGATGTTGAGCATGTTTTCGTCGCCAATGCAGATCTGCGAGGAGTGCAGCACGCCCTTGGCCCCGCCCTTGTAGCGGAGGAGCACGTTGCCGTCGTCGTCGAGCTTGCGACCCTTGACGAAGGTGGTGAGGTCGGCGCAGAGGGAGTCGATTTCGAGGCCGGTGATGTAGCGCGCGAGGTTTTCGGCGTGGGTGCCGATGTCGCCCATGCAGCCGGCGGCGCCGCTGCGCTTGGGGTCGGTGCGCCAGGCGGCCTGTTTGGCGGCCTCGCCCTGGCCTTCGAGGAAGGTGGAGAGCCAGCCCTGCGGATACTCAACGACGACCTTGCGGATGTCGCCCACGGTGCCGTTGCGCACGAGTTCGCGCGCCTGTTTCACCATGATGTTGCCGGTGTAGTTGTGGGTCAGCACAAAGACCTTGCCGGACTTTTGGACGATCTTGCGCAGCTGCTTGGCCTCGGCGAGGTCGAAGGTCGCGGGCTTGTCGAGGACGACGTTGAAGCCGGCCTCAAGAAACAGCTTTGCGGGCGGGAAATGCTGGTGGTTGGGCGTGACGATGACAACGAAGTCGAGGCGCTGGTCGGCGGGCAGCTTGGCCTCGGCCTTCACCATTTCCTGATACGAGCCGTAGGCGCGCTCGGGTTTGACGAAGAGGTCGGCCGCGGAGGCCTTGGCGCGGGCGGGATCGGAGGAGAAGGCGCCGGCCACGAGTCGGGCCTGGCCGTCCATGTGCGCGGCGATGCGGTGCACCGCGCCGATAAAGGCGCCGCGCCCGCCGCCGATCATGCCAAAGCGTAGTTTTCTGTTCATGGGTTTGTTAGTAGCGAGTAGTGAGTAGCGGGTAGTGAGTAGGATTGAAGCGGGGCAGGAGCGGAGGGCAGGAGTTGGGCGGCTACGAGCAGGTGTGGGTGAGAGCGAGGGTGGCAGATGGCAGGGAGATGCTCGCTACTCGCTACCCACTGCTCGCTACTTTCGTTCAAACGCGGCGTCGAAGGCGAGGGTGCTGGAGGGGAAGTCCACGCGGCGGACGAAGGCGGCGGCCTCGGTGGCGCCGTGCACGCGGTCCATGCGGATGTCTTCCCACTCGACGGAGAGCGGGCCGTGGTAGCCGACGTCGTTGAACGCGACGATGATCTCCTCGAAGTTGATGTCGCCGCGGCCGACGGAGCGGAAGTCCCAGTAACGGCGCGCATCGCCGAAATCGGTGTGCCCGCCGAAGACGCCGACGGTGCCGTCACCGTGGCCCCACCACACGTCCTTCATGTGCGCGTGGTAGATGCGTGAGCCGAACGCGCGGATGAACTTCACGTAATCGACTCCCTGATAACCGAGGTGCGAGGGATCGTAGTTGAAGCCGAATCGCTTGTGGCCTTTGACCGCATCAATCGCGCGCTGTGAGGAGGCGAGGTCGAAGGCGATCTCGGTCGGGTGCACTTCGAGCGCGAAGTTGACGTTGACCCGGTCGAAGGCCTCGAGGATCGGGCCGAAGCGCTTCGCGAAATCGGCGTAGCCTTTTTCCCAATACGCCTGCGAGGTCGGCGGGAAGGCGTAGATCGAATGCCAGATGGACGAGCCGGTGAAGCCGTTGACGACGGCGGGGAAGTCGTCGGTTTTGCCGCGGCCGGGCTTGGCGTCGAAGAACTTTCGCGCGGCCTTGCCGGCGGTGATCATTTTCTTCGCGGCGCGTTTGCGCACGCCTTCCGGATCGCCGTTGCCCCACACGTCGGGCGGGAGAATGGCTTGGTGACGTTCGTCGATGTGGTCGCAAATCGCCTGGCCGACGAGGTGGTTGGAGATGGCGTGGCAGGTGAGGCCGTGGTCCTTGAGCAGCGCCCAGAGGTTGTGGACATATTTTTTGGAGGT
>JADLBI010000283.1 GCA_020847775.1 Opitutaceae bacterium | reverse complement strand
AGCCGAAGAATCTGGGCGAAGTGATCGAAGAGTTTATGCGGCGCATGAAGGGCACGGCCTCATTGCGAATTGACGCGACCGAAGCACTGACCAAAAAAATCGAAGCGCAGTTGCGCTCGCTCAAGTCCTACAACGATCCGCAAGGGGTGTATGCCCGCCTTCCATTCTTGCTGGAAGTGAACTGAAGAGGTGCATGACTATGCGGTGACTTCGTCCAGCGTGCATTCTGTGGGCGTTTCGCAATTGGGTCGGGCAATTACCCCGGGGTAGGGTTCCTGTGCAAAGATTGTGTCGGGATTGCTCAACAAGTGCTGGTCGCAAGCCGCGAACAGCTCTGCCTCGGTGCTAGTGCGGCGCATGTCGTGGAGAAACCGGCCTTCGGGATCCACGCCCTGTCCCACGAAGTTGAGATATTTCTTCATCTTGTTGACATGGGCCCGCTCTGGGAAGTCCGGGTGCCGGGTGGTGGTATAAAGTCGCTCCACGTATTCTCGTACGTCAGCCAGGGTGACTGGCGCCGGCGTATGACCAGAAAAAACGGCGCGGCACTGCGAGAATATCCATGGGTTGCGGATTGCGTGGCGGCCAATCATCACGCCGGCGGCTCCTGTGTTTTGCACGACCTCGCGAGCCTTTGCGGCGGAGGTGATGTTGCCGTTGGCTAAAACAGGACAGTGGGCGGATGCCACCGCGCGGGCGATGAAATCATAATGAACCTCGCTGCGATACATCTCCTTGACCGTGCGGCCATGCACGCTGAGTAAGTCAACCCGGTGGTGTTTAATGCTTTCTAGTATGGCAGCGAATGGTGTGGTGTCGTCAAAACCGAGACGCATCTTGACCGTCAGGAGCCCAGGCACGGCCTCGCGCAGGGCGGCGAGAATGTCATCAACGCGGGCAGGGTCACGCAGCAAGCCGCCGCCGACATTTTTTTTGTAAACTTTGGGCGCTGGGCAGCCCAGATTGAGATCGATACCGGCGACCGGGTGCTGAAGGAGTTCGCGCACAGTGCGGAGCAGGTGAGGAATGTCTTCACCAATAAGCTGCGCGAATACGGGCCGACCGGTGACATTCTCGTCAATCGAGCGCAAGATGTGTTTCTCGGGGCGCGACTGGGCATGGACACGAAAGAACTCGGTGAAGAAAAAATCCGGCGCGCCATAGTGCGAGAGAACGCGCATGAAGGCGAGGTCGGTGACGTCCTGCATCGGGGCCAGCGCGGTCAATGGTTGTTGCGCGACGATGCCCGGTGGCAGCGGACAGGCGGCAGTTGGATCAAGACTCATCGTCTTCGGCTTCGGATTGCTGCCGCAGGACGCGCTCAAGGACTTCAGTTCGATCCTCGACGGCTTCGTAAACGGACCGAGCGACAAACAGGCCGCATTTGTGGTGCAGGGCGAGCACGATGGAATCACTGGGACGGGCGTCGATCTCCAGAATCTTGCGTCCGAGCTCGTTGCTCATGTGGAGCCGAATGCGGGCGAAAAACGTGCCCTCGCGCACGTCGTTGATAAGCACTTGTTCGAGGCGAGCCCCTGTGCCGACGAGGATGCTACCAATCAAATCGTGTGTGAGCGGGCGTTCCCGTTTGACGCCGGAGAGGCTGAGCTGGATGGCGCCTCCAACCGATTGATCGACATAAATCAGCAGGGTTTTGCCTTCGTCGCCCAAAAACACGGCGCAGCCGTTGGTCGTGGGCATGACTCCTTTGACGGTGACGGGCACTGCGGCGGTATTGGACATGACATGAATTTGCCCTGAGCGGGCCTGGACGCAAGCGACCGGCTCAGTCAAAGCCGAACAAGTTGATACCCCAATGGCGGGCTTGGGTCAGCACAGCGGGTTTGTCGAGCATGAGCACGCGGCCGCATTCCAGTACGGCAGACTGCACGGCAGCCTCGCGCATAATCTCCAGTGTGCGCAGGCCGAAGCAGGGCACGTCGAAACGGTAATCTTGCGCGCCCTTGACCGTTTTGACGAATAGTGCGCCATCGGTCTTAAATTCTCCGGCGCGGCGCAACATGGCGTCAGTGCCTTCATACGCCTCGACTGCGAGCACGGTGCCCTTGCGAACGACGCAGCCTTGGCCGATGTCGAGACGGGCGCATTCTCGCGCGATCTGCACGCCATGGGCGACATAATCGGCTTCAATGGGAAAACGGCCGCCAGTCATGCAACCCGCGCTGGCGAGGTGGTCGTCCAGAAAACAGCGCGCGTCTAGTAGCGTGACGCCTATGTTCTCAATCTCAGTGGCGATGGCGCCAAAGATGGTTTCGGCATTGCGCCGTTTGAGTGAAAAGAGGATTTGCGCGGCCTTGAGATCGGGGCGCAGGCCCTTGAACAAGCGCTTGGGCGTGATTTGGCCGGCCATTAACGCATAGCCGCAGTTGAAGCGCTGGAGAGCTTTGAGCATTTTGCCCAGCTGCCCGACTTGCAGAATGACGCGAGCATCCTCGGGTATGCTGGCAATAAGTTCAGGGGCGGTTTCTTCCTCAAAGGCGAGCAGTCGGACAGGCACACCGGCAGTGGCGGCGGCGCGCGCGACGAGGATAGGATATAGCCCTTGCCCGGCAATCAACCCAAGCGGACGGCCGGGAGCAAAATCAGCGGGCAAAAACGAAGAGAGGGTCGGCACACGGGCAGATTGACGAGTGGGAACGTCATTGTGGAGCCGAAATCCGCGCCGATGTCGCGCGGTTCAAGACTGCGAGCCGTAGTATTTCTTATAGCTGCGGTAGTAGCGGTAGTTCGAGTAGTACTCGATGCGCCGCGGACTGAGGCCATTAAGCACGACTCCGAGCACTTCGTTTTTGGCGTTTTTGAGTGCCTTGATGTAGAGGCGAATGTGCTTGCGGAAAGCGCGGTTGAAGCGGCAGACGTAAATGACTTCGTCCGTGCGTTGGGCAATCAGAAGGCTGTCCGTGACCGCGCCAAGTGGTGGCGAGTCTACAATAACCAGCTCGTAGTGTTTCTTTAGCTTTTCCAGCAGGTGACCGAATTGGGGAGACTCCAGCAACTCGGTGGGGCTTTTGGAGCGGCCACCAGAGGTGAGCAGCGAAAGATTCTCGTCGAGTTTTATGATGCCGAGGTTCGGATCACGCTCGAGGTCGGTGTCGGTGTGCGCGCCGGCTTCAAACCACTGGATCAAACCGGTATCATTGGTCTGATGAAAATGACGGTGGAGCATCGGACGGCGGAGGTCGCAATCGATCAGTAAGGTCTTGCGGCCGTGGCGGGCAAAACCAGCGGCGGTATTGCAAGAGATGAGGGTCTTGCCTTCACCGGGAATGGTGCTGGTGATCAAAATGGATTTTGGAAAATCCAGCTTGGAGTTGATTTT
>JADLBI010000282.1 GCA_020847775.1 Opitutaceae bacterium | reverse complement strand
GAGTTCTGGTTCGCGGTCATCCCGAGCTCCAACGCGCTCATCGCCCATTCGACGGCAGGCCAGTGCAGCGTGGTGAAACGCGCGCCAACCCCGAGCGTGGATTGGCCGAGCTTCGCGTCGGCGGTCGGAAAAATGGTCGAGCCGGCGTCGTGCTCCTGAATGAGATTCTTCAGCGTGAGCAGGTTCGCGAAGGTCGCAGGAAAAAAGGTCGCGTCGCCAATCGTCACGCCGTCCGCGAGCGGCGAACCGGCGGCGTGGAGTTTCCAGGCGCAATCTCCGTGGTGATTTTCGACGAGGGTGAATTCGCCGGCCTGGGTCGCGAAACGGCTCTGGGGAAATTCATGCGCGCGACCGGCGCGCAGATCGGCCCGCAACGCGGGCCAGTCGAGGCAGAAGTCGGGCGACACGCAGGGATTGGTCGCGATCCGCAGATCGTTTTTCAGCAGAAAGTCGTTGATGGCGGACATGGGAGGTAAAGTAGTGGGTAGCGAGTAGCGGGTAGTGAGTAGACTGCGGCGGCGGGTATGCTCGCTACTCACTACCCGCTGCTCGCTACTATCATCAAATCGTCATCGCATGGTAGCCGCCATCCACGATCAGCTCCTCGCCGGTGATGAAGGAGCCGGCGGCCTCGCTGGCGAGGAGCAGCGTGGCGCCGATGAGCTCGCGGGCCTCGCCGAAGCGTTTCGCCGGCGTGTGGCCCATGATGCTGGCCACGCGATCAGGCGTGAGCACCTTCTTGTTTTGCTCGGCGGGAAAGAAGCCGGGCACGAGCACGTTGACGCGCACACGGTGCGGCGCCCACTCGCGCGCGAGGTTGAGCGAGAGATTGTGCACCGCGCCCTTGGTCGCCGAATAGGTGAAAACCCGCGACAGCGGCACGATGCCGGACATGGAGCCGAGATTGATGATGGAGCCGCCCTGCCCTTGCGTGACGAGATGCTGGCCGAACACCTGGCAACCCAGCATCACACCCTTGAGGTTTACGTTCACGATGCGGTCAAACTCCTCCTCCGTGATGTCGAAGAAAGGCGTGGCGGAATTCACGCCCGCGCCGTTGACGACGATGTCGATCCGTCCGCTACGTTGGAGCACGGCATCGCGCAGCGACTCGAGTTCCGCCTTGCTCGTGGCCTCGGCCGCGTGAAACCACGCCTTGCCGCCGGCGGTGGAGATTTTCGCGAGACGCGCGGCGGCTTTGTCGGCGTTGCGGCCGACGAGGACGACCTCGGCGCCCGCGCCCGCAAGCCCTTCGGCCATCGCCCCGCAAAGTTCGCCGGTGCCACCGATGACGACCGCGACCTTGCCGGTTAGGCCGAAGAGTTGATCAAGATAAGAGCTCATGAGGTAAAGCCTTTGAAGCTGGCGATGTCCCAGCGCGGTTCGCCGCACTCGGCCGCGACTTCGTTGAAGGCTTCGATTTCGGCCGTGCTGAAGAGCAGGCCGCCGGCCGCGGCGCATTTTTTCGCCCACTCGGCTTCAAGCTGACCGGGCAACATGCAGCCCTCGTTGCCGTGGCCCAACACATCGCGGATGACGGCTTGGATGTTTTCCGACTGCGTGCGACCGCGGGCGAACGCGCCGCCGCTGATCGCCTCGGGGTGGATGACTTGGAAGAAAAAACAGCAAGTGCCCTTGTCGCCGGCGGCCTGCTCCCAGCGGTTGCGAATCGTGGGCAATGAGCCGCCAATGAACCCGGCGACGAGCTCATTGATCAGCGAAAGGCCGTAGCCTTTGTGCGCCCCAAAAGGCAGCAATGCGTTGACGGCCGCGGGGTCGGTGGTGGGGCGGCCATCCCGATCGACCGCGGCGAGTGGCGGCAACGATTTGCCCTCGCGCTTGAGTTGTTGCACGCGGCCCATCGCGACCACCGAGGTGGCCCAATCAATCACGATGGGGAATCCGACGGCGGCGGTGGTGGGGAAACCCCACGAGTGCGGGTTGGTGCCGAGCGTGGGGAACTTGCCCCCGAAGGGCACGACCTCGGCCAGCGCCGCGGTGCAATTGGTGTAGGCGATGTAACCTTTTTCCGCCGCCGCCATCACGTAGCCGCCGCCCCAGAGATAGTGAAAGGCGTTGTCCACGGACACCGTGCCGACGCCGTATTGGTCGGCGAGGCGCATGGCCTCGGCCATGGCGCGGTAGGCGGTGGATTGGCCGAGTTTTTTGCGCGCGTTCCAGATCTTGGTGGCGGCAAAGCGCGTGGGCCTCTCCTCGATCTGCGCGCCGGGCACACAGCCTTGCGAACCCGAACCGAAGAGATGGTCGAGGTGCAGCGCCTTAATGCCATTGTGCGTGCGGATGCCGTGGCGGGTCGCCTCGGCACAGAAACGCGCGCCTTCGTCGGCTTCATCGGCATGGAAGCCGCGGTGGCGATAAGCGGCCGCGACCAGCGCGTTGTGTTGGGGCTCGGGGACAATGTGGAAGGTTTCCATAAGCAAAGGGGTTCGCGTCAGATTCCGGGATTCGCCTGCGCAATCGGCGGTTGGCCCGCGAGGAAACGCGTGAGGTTTTCCACCGCGCAACTGGCTTGGCGTTGCACGCTCTCGTGCGTGCGCGAACCGATGTGTGGCGTGAGCGTGACCCCCGGCAGGCCGAGCAGCGGGTGATCCGGCGGCGGCGGCTCCTGGTCGAGCACATCGGCGCCGTAGCGGAGGCGTTCCGCTTTCAACGCGGCCACGAGCGCGTTCAGTTCGATGAGCTCACCGCGGCCCGTGTTGACGATGACCGCGCCGGCTTTGAGCAAACCAAGGCGGCGCGCATCCAGCAGCCCTTTGGTCTTCTCCGTGAGCTTGGTGTGCAGCGAAACAAAATCCGCCTGGCGCAGCCCGGCATCAAGCTCAGCCGCGCGTTCAAGACCGTGCCAGCGGGCAAAGTCCTCTTCCCAATAATTCGCGAACACGAGGACGCGCAGGCCGAAGGCGCGGGCGCGGATGGCGACCTCCTTGGCGATGCGACCGAGGCCGATGAGCAGCAGGGTCTTGCCGCAAAGCTCGTTGCCGGTGATCCGCGTCCACCGCCCGGCCGCGACATGATTGGCCTCGACCACGAGATTGCGCACGACGGCGAGCAGCAACGCGAAGGTGTGTTCGGCGACCGTCGTGTGATTGACGCCGGGCGTGAAAAGCACGGGGACCTTGAGGTCGGTGGCGGCCTGGAGATCAATCTTGTCGAGGCCGATGCCGTATTTGGAAATGACGCGCAGGCGTGGGAGCGACTTGGCGATGACGGCGCGGGTGAGCGCGTCGTCGCCGCACAAGTAGGCGTCGAACTGCCCGGCCAGTTCCAACATGCGCGCCTCGGAGAGCGGGCCGCGTTCGCGCACCAAGTCGAAGCCGGCCGCCGCCAGCATGTCGTGGTGCACGCCGGGCGTGTCTTGAAAGGAAGTGGTGGTGAGAAGGACGCGTGGGGCGCTCATACGGTTCGGGCTGAGTGGCAGCCTAGCCGAAAGACTCCGACCCGCATATCACATAACGCGAAAAAGAGTTTATATTTTACGAATTCCGGCCAACCCTAGCCGACCATGCCTAAATTGCGCCGCCTCGCGGTTTACCTTGCGCTCGACACCGAGCACGGCCGCGGGATCTTGCGCGGAGTCGCGCAGTTTTTTCGGCAACGGCCGGAGGTGACGGTGCTGAAGTTCCGCGATCCACGCGCCTACGACACGGCCGCGCAGCGGCGTTTGCGACTCGATGGCATCATTGCCCGCGTAGCGACGCGGCGCAACGCGACGGCACTCGCGGCACTAGGGTTGCCGGTCATCAATGTTTCCGGGCAGATCGCCACCCCGCGATTTCCGCTCATCAACACCGACGATCTGCGCGTGGGGCACCTCGCCATGCGGCACCTGCATGGTCGCGGCTATCGGCAATTCGCCTACTGCGGCAATGCCACGCATTTGGGCTCCGTGCGGCGCTATCGTGGATTCTGCGCCGAGGCAAAATCGTTTGGGGTGCGCGCAGCGATCCCGCGGCATTCGTTGCCGCAAGGCGACCAAAACGCCCCCTACAGCGACACCACGCGCGCACGGCTGACCGCATGGTTGAAAACCCTGCCCCGGCCGATCGGCATTTTGGGTTTCACGGATCGCGTCGCATTGGAACTCGACGAAGCGTGCGCGCGCGCCGGATTGCGCGTGCCGGAGGACGTGGCGATCCTCGGCGTGGGCAACGACCTGACGCGGGTCGAATTCGCCCATGTGCCGTTGACGAGTATCCAGCTCAACACCCAACAAATCGGATTGCGCGCGGCGGAAACCCTGCAGGCGCTGATGGACGGCCACCGCGTGCCGCCGATAGAAACCCTCGTGCCGCCGCAGAAAATCGTGACTCGGGCGTCCACCGACCGTTTTGCCGTCGATGACGAGATCGTCGCGCAGGCGCTCGACCACCTGCGCGAACATGTGGGCAACACGATTTACGTGGACGATGTCGCCCGTGCGGTGGGCGTGACGCGTCGCGTGCTCGAAATGCGTTTTCGCGCGGCGTTGGGCACCTCGGTCAATGCGGAGGTGATCCGCCTGCATTTCGAACGCGCGCTGGAGCTCATGGCCGAGCCCGGTTTGAGCCTCGCCGAGATCGCCTACGCGACGGGTTTTGAAAGTCCGTCCGTCTTTTCGAGCGCGTTTCGACGCCGTTTCCAACAATCGCCCTCGGACTATCGCCGACAGTTGTGCGGCGCACGCGTCTGATGTTCCGTCCCAAAACATGGGCCAGTGAAATCTCAACCCATTCGAGTTTGGTGGGCACGCGCAAAGCGATTACAGTGCAGGGACAAAAGGTAGATTCATGCGACGCATTTCGGCGGCGGCGAGATCGGCCACGAGTCGCGCGCCGATGGTGGTAAAATGCGTGTTGTCGGCGCGGCCTTGCGGCAGTTGTGGCAGCTCACCGGGCGCGAAGTTCATGAAGAGCGCCCGCGAGCCGGTTGGCCCGAGCTGGAGCAGTAGGTCGCGAGTCAGTTTAGCGAGATCGAGCAGCGGCACCTTTTCCGCCGCGGCCACGCGGCGCACGGCGGCGAGATAGGCGCCGTGGGTATCGATGAGCTGTCCGGCAGAATTCCATTCGCGCCGCGCGACCGGCGTGGCTAGCACGGGCGTGGCGCCACGGGCGCGCACTTCTC
>JADLBI010000281.1 GCA_020847775.1 Opitutaceae bacterium | reverse complement strand
CGCAATCATCCCGGCCGCAAGCCCGACCTCGCCGCCCTCCAGCGCAACCATCCCGCCGATCGCGATTACCCCTTCGGCGTCTGGTGTGGCTCCATGATCGGCAAGGTGCGCGACATGCTCACGGTCGAAAATCTCGCCTACGCGTGCTACGATTATCCCGAGATGGTGGAGGACATGGTCGAGACGTCCTGCGTGCTCGTGGAAGACTTCCTCGACGCCGTGTTGCCGCACCATCAGTTCGATTACGCCGCCGGTTGGGAGGACATCTGCTACAAGAGCGGCCCGCTCGTCTCCGTCGGCTTCTTCCGCGATGTCGTCGTCCCCCGCTACCAGCGCATCAGCAAAAAACTTCGCGCGCACGGCATCAACATCTGGTGGATTGACTGCGACGGCGATGTGCGCCCGCTCATCCCCCACTTCCTCAAGGGCGGCGTGAACACCATGTTCCCCTGGGAAGTCAATGGCTCCGGCCATCCCGGCGAGTCCCTCGAAAAATGGGGCCCCGAGCTCCGCATCATGGGCGGCGTGAATAAAATGATCCTCGGCACCGGTCGCGCCGCCATCCGCGAACTGCTCTATTCGCTCGCGCCCTACGTCGAACGCGGCGGCTTCATCCCGTTCTGCGACCACCGTTGCCCGCCCAACGTCGATCCCGACGACTACCTGTATTACCTCCGCCTCAAGGAAGAACTCTTCGGCCTGAAACCCGTCACGTCATGACCTCCCGCGAAAAGGTCCAGCGCGCCCTCGCCCACCAAGCCGGCCCCGTGCCGGTTGATTTCGGCAGTACCGGCTTGACCGGCCTGCACGTGAGCTGCGTCGCCGGCCTGCGCCAGCACTACGGCCTGCCCCAACACCCCGTCAAAGTTTGGGAGCCCTACCAAATGCTGGGCGAAGTCGAGGACGATCTCACCCGCGCCATGGGCTCGGACTGCATCCAAGCCTACGGACGCGGCACCATGTTTGGGTTCCCGCTCGAAGGCTGGCGCGAGTGGCGCGCCCCGTGGGGCCAAGTGGTGCAAGTGCCCGCCGGTTTCCGCACGCACACCGAATCGAACGGCGACATCACCATCTTCCCCGAGGGCGACACCTCCGCGCCGGCCAGCGGCCACATGCCGGCCACCAGCTACTTTTTCGACACCATCATCCGTCAGGACCCCATTGACGAAGATCACCTCAACCCCGCCGACAACTGCGAAGAATTCAAACTCCTCGGCGAGGCGGACATCGCGCACTGGCACCGCGAAATCGCCCGCGTGCAAGGTGACGATCGCGCCATCGTGTCAGGTGTCGGCGGCACCGGCTACGGCGACATCGCACTCGTCCCCGCCGCCTTCCTCAAGCACCCCAAAGGCATCCGCGACATCACCGAGTGGTATATGGCCGTGGTGGACAAGCAGGATTACATCCATGCCATCTTTGAGCACCAAACCCAGATCGCCCTGCAAAATCTTGCCACCTACGCCGCCGTCGCCGGCGACACCGTGGACGTGCTCATGATCTGCGGCACCGATTTCGGCACCCAATCCTCGCAGTTCTGTTCGGTGGAAACCTTCAACGCCCTCTACGCCCCCTACTACCGCCGCATCAACGACTGGATCCACACGCACACGAAGTGGAAAACCTTCAAGCACTGCTGCGGCGCCATCCGCCCGCTGATCGACAGCTTCATCGCGGCCGGCTTCGACATCCTCAACCCCGTGCAATGCTCCGCCACCGGTATGGAGCCCGCGGGCCTCAAGCGCGATTTCGGCGACCGCATCGTCTTCTGGGGCGGCGGTGTGGACACGCAAAAAGTGCTGCCCTTCGGCACCCCGGCCGAGGTGCGCGCGCAAGTGCTGGAGCGCCTGCGCATTTTCTCCGTCAACGGCGGCTTCGTGTTCAACACCATCCACAACACCCAGGCCCGCACCCCCGTGGCCAACATCGTGGCCATGGTGGAAACCGTCCACGAATTCAACCGCGCCGGCGGCTAACCCCACGTCTCCCATGCCCCATCGCCATCATTTTGATCTCACCGCGGCCAGCGCCCGCTTTGACGCCTTCTGGCGTTGCGGCTTGGCCGACCGTCCGCCCGTTTCCCTGTGGGTGAAACACGACGGTCCGGCCCCCGGTCCAGTCAGCCACCACCCCACCCTGCGCGAACAATGGATGGATGTGGATTTCCAAGTCGAGCGCGCGCTTGCCCGGCTGCAGACCGTGCCCTCTTGGGGCGACACCATCCCTTCCTTCTCCCCCAATCTCGGGCCCAATCTCACCGCCACGCTCTTCGGCGTTAATCTGGAGTTCGGCGAAATCACCAGCTGGTGTGACCACACCCTGGCCGACATTTCGGAATGGGAACGCTTCCTCCAGACTCCGGCCAATTTCGACAACATCTACTGGCAGACCATCGAGCGGATGATCACGCGCGCCGCCGAACGTTTTCCCTCCGACTACATCATCGCGATGCCGGACCTGCACGGCAACTACGACATCCTCTCCGACCTGCGCGGACCGGAGAACCTCTGCCTAGACATGGTGGACGATCCCGATCTCGTCATGCGCGCCGTCCGGCACGCTTCACAAGGCTACCGTGAGGCGTTTCAACGCATGCACCAACGGCTCTCCGGCCTGGGCCAGCCTTCCACGACTTGGGCCGTTTACCTGCACGATGGCCCCGCCTACGTGCCCAGCTGCGATTTCTGGTGCCTCGTTTCCGCCGATGTCGGTCGGGAGATGATTGTGCCGCTCATCGAATTCGAAATGGCGCCGCTCGAGCGCAGCATCTTCCACCTCGACGGCCCGCAGGCGCTCCGCCACCTCGACTCTGTGCTGCGCCTGCCCGGCCTCAACGCCCTGCAATGGGTTTTTGGCGACGGCCAAGGTCGTGCGATAGACTGGCTGCACATCTACCGCCAAGCCCTCGATGCGAACATCGCCGTGCAAATCCTCGCCGTCGATGCCGCCGACGCCCTCGCCACCCTGCGCGCCCTCGGCCCACGCGGCCTGTGGCTGCAAGTTTGCACCCCGCTGGACAACGACGCGCACGCCGCAGAGTTCCTTGACGCCGTGGCCGCGGCTTCTCGATGAGCGCGCGGCCGCAACTCGCCACGAGACTCTTCCGTTTTACCCCGAAGTCATGAACTCCCGCGAAAACTTCCACGCCATGATGTCGGGCGGCAAACCCGAGCGGCTGCCTTTCAATCTTCCCGTCACTCCGCCCGTCGCCGATCTCATCGCCGAACACACCGGCATCGCCGACCCCACCCTCGCTTTCGAAACCGATATGGCGCTGGACTGGGTCGGCTACAACGAAGACCCGCAACGCTGGCGCGACGCGCTCTTGGAAGTCGGCACCACGCTGCCCGCCAACGCCGAGATCGGCCCCTTCTGCGTCGCCCACGTCGAGCCGCCCGCGGGCACTGTCGGCAAAGCTTATCACTTTCGGGAAATGCTACACCCACTCGAGCACGTCACCTCCGTGGCGCAGCTCGAACGCCTGCCTTGGCCCGACACCTCCGATCCCGCGCATTACGCCGCCCTCCGCCGCAAGCTGGAGCAGATCCACACCCGCGGCAAAGTCTCCTTCGCCGGCATGGAGTGCACCTGCTTCGAAATCGCCTGGTATGTCCGCGGCATGGACAACCTCTTTCAAGACCTCGCCGAAGGCAACGGCATCGCCGACTGGCTGCTCGACTGGTTCACCCAACGCTCCTGCCATGTCGTGAGCGAGTTTGCCCGCGCCGGCGTGGACCTCATCGGCCTCGGCGATGATATCGGCATGCAAACCGGCATGATGATGTCCGTGCCCACCTGGCGCAAACACCTCAAGCCCCGCCTCGCCAAAGTCATCGCCGCGGCGCGCGCCGCCTCGGGCAACCGCAAGGTCTGGGTGCACTACCACTCCGACGGCAACATCAAGGAAGTCATCCCCGAGCTGATCGAGATCGGTGTGGATATTCTCAACCCCGTGCAACCCGAGTGCATGGACACCGCCGAACTCGTGCGCCTCTACGGCGACCGCCTCGCCTTCAGCGGCATGGTCGGCACTCAATCCACCATGCCCTTCGGCACGCCCGACGACGTGCGCCGCCGCGTGCGCGAAATCGCCGCCCTGCACCGCGACCACGGCGCCCGCGTGATGATCGCCCCCACCCACGTCATCGAGCCCGACGTGTCTTTCGAAAACATTCTCGCCTTCGTTCAGGAGGCCAAATCCATCCGCTTCAACTAAACCCTGCCTCCATGAGCCTCCCCACCATCAAAGTCATCGGCGAACTGATGAACAACGCCTACGCGCGCGCGCGCAAGGCCTGGGAAACCCGCGACGTCGCGGGCTACCAGCACCTCGCCCAGCTCCAAACCGCCGGCGGCGCCAGCATCCTCAACCTTAACATCGACGGCACCCAGCGCCTGAGCGTCACCCAAGAGGAGATGCTCGCGTTCCTCCCCACGCTGGTGCCCGCCATTCAAGCCGCCACCACCACCCCCATCAGTTTCGACAACCCCAACCTCGACTACCATCGCGCCGCCATGGCGGTGTTTGATCCGGCCAAATCCTCCGGCAAACCCGTTTACAATTCCCTCGCCGCCTCGCGCCGCCGCCTCGACGAGATGATCGCCTTCATCAAGGAGCACGACATGCGTTGTATCGTCATGGCCTCCGAAAAATTCTCGACCAGCGGCGGCTCCGAGACCGCCTTCACCCCGGAGGAAACCTTGGAAACCGTGCGCATCTTTGTGGACCGCCTCGTGTCCGAGGCCGACCGCACCACCGACGACATCCTGGTTGATCCCGGCCTCGCGCCCGTCGCGGCCGACACCTATGGCCTGATCAACCTCGGTATCGACACCATGCGCCTCTGCCGCGCCGATCCCCACCTCAAGGGCCTGCACTTCGTCGTCGGCCTCTCCAATTTCTCCTTCGGTCTGCCCAAGGCCATCCGCGATCCGCTCGAGCGCGCCTACCTCACCATCGCGGGCCGCGCCGGCCTCGATCACGCTTTGGCCAACGTCGAACGCAACGCCACGCCGCTCCCCGAGGACGATCCCATGGTCGCCGCGTTGGAGGAAGTGCTCGCCGCCGGCCGCGCCCTACCCGGCGAATCCGCCGAAGACGCCGGCTACCGCCAGACCGACAAAATCATGGAGCTCTGCGCCGCGCACCGCTGAACACACCGCGCCTTCAGCCGATTCACGCGCCGTTGCGCCCGCCCAACCTCACATCCCTGACAGGCGGGCGTCGTCGCCTTGTTCGAACACCGTTCCGTCGAACACCACCCTCTTGGGTTTGGCTAGATTAGCCACGGTTTCCAGTGGCGAATGCTCCGTGAGGATGAAGCGCGGCTTGGCGCCTGCGCGCAGCACACCGAAATCTTCCGCGAAACCCAGCCGAGCCGCCGACGCGCCCGTCGCCGCATGCAGCACCTTGGCGGCGGACAAACCCGCCCGCTCCATCAAGAGGAGCTCGTGCAGAAACCCGTGGCCATGCGCCACCCCGTGCGAGCCCGCGTCGCTGCCCGCGACGATGCGCACGCCCAGCTCCACCGCCTTCATCAGGCTGGCGGCATGCGCGTCCAGGATTTTTTGCAGGTTGGCGCGGCTCAAGTCGCTCCAGCCAATCACCTCCGGCCGATCCACTTGAAATTGCACGGGCGCGAAGGTCGGCACCCAAGCGATGTCCGCATCGCGCATTTGGGCGAGCTGGGTGTCGTCCACGAAAAAGCCGTGCTCGATCGTGTCCACCCGCGCCGAGATGCAGTTCGTCACCCCATCGTTGCCCGAACAATGCGCGAAGGTTTGTTTGCCCCGCGCGCGGACCGCGGCGGTGAACTGGCCCAGCTCCTCCGCCGGCAT